>JACQFU010000009.1 GCA_016199905.1 Candidatus Wallbacteria bacterium | reverse complement strand
TGCTGCATCGGCGGCGAGTGGATCAAGGCCGAGCAGAAGATCAAGTCCGTCAACCCCTCGCACACCGACCAGGTGGTCGGCGTCGTCCAGAATGGCGACATCCAGATGGGCGACCGCGCCGTCGCTTCGGCCCTGAGGACCTTCGAGACCTGGAGCCGCACTCCCGCCCACGAGCGTGCCGCCTACTTCTTCAAGGCCAAGAAGCTGCTCCAGGAACGCAAGTACGAGTTCAACGCTTGGCTCGTTTACGAGGTCGGCAAGACCTGGGCCGAGGCCGATGGAGACGTCGCCGAGACCATCGACTTCCTCGACTACTACGCGCGCTCCATGCTGCGGCTGGCCAACCCGCCCGCGCTGCATCAGGTCCCCGGCGAGGAGAACAAGCTCTACTACATCCCCCTGGGCGTGGGCGTCGCGATCCCCCCGTGGAACTTTCCCTGCGCGATCATGGCCGGCCTCGTCGTCAGCGCCGCCGTCGCCGGTAACACCGTCGTTCTGAAACCCTCCTCGGATTCGCCCGTCATCGCCACCAAGTTCGTCCAGTTGCTAGAGGAGGCCGGCCTGCCCAAGGGCGTCGTCAATCTCGTCACCGGCCCCGGCTCCAGCCTGGGCGATCACCTCGTGAAGCACCCGAAGGTCCGATTCATCAGCTTCACAGGCTCGATGGAAGTCGGAATCCATATGAACGCAGAGGCCGCCAAGGTAGGCGACGGCCAGGTCTGGCTGAAGCGGCTGATCGCCGAGATGGGCGGCAAGAACGCCATCATCGTGGCCGAGGACGCCGATATCGATGCGGCGGTGGGCGGTGTGGTCGCTTCCGCGTTCGGGTATCAGGGCCAGAAGTGCAGCGCCTGTTCGCGGGCCATCGTCGTGAAGTCGGTGCACGAGACGTTCGTCAACAAGCTGGTCGCCGCCACGCGCGCGTTGAAGGTCGGCCCCACCGAAGACCCGGCAACCAATGTCGGCCCGGTCGCCAGCGCCAGCGCCTACCGCGACATCTTGGGCTACATCGAAGTGGGCATGAAGGAAGGCAAGCTGCTCTGCGGCGGCGAGAAGGCCGCCGGCGACGGCTGGTACATCGCGCCGACCATCTTCGACGGCATCAAGCCCGACGCCCGGATCGCCCAGGAAGAGATCTTCGGCCCCGTGCTGGCCGTGCTGGAGGCCCGAGACTACGACCACGCGCTGGAACTGGCCAACGGAACCCGCTACGGTCTGACCGGCTCGGTCTTCTCCAGGGACGAGAAGAAGCTCGAGAAGGCCGCACGCGAATTTCACACGGGCAACCTGTACTTGAACCGCAAGTGCACGGGCGCGATGGTGGGTCGCCACCCTTTCGGCGGTTTCAACATGTCCGGCACCGACAGCAAGACCGGCGGCCCCGACTACCTGCTGCAGTTCACGCAGGCCAAGACGGTTTGCTGGAAGCGGTAGTCGCCTCTTCATCCCAGCACCCGGCCGGGCAGACGGGCTCCTTTTGGAGCGCTGCCTTGGCCACCCGGTGCGTGGGCGTCCGCGGCAGCTCGCGGCGCAGTTCGACATAACGCGGAACCTTGAAGCCGGCGAGTCGGGCGGCGCACCAGCGCGCCAGCTCGGCGGCGGTTACGTCCGCGTCCTCTCGCAAGACCACGAAGGCCTTCACTTCGTCCTCTCCCAGCTCGGAGGGGACGCCCACGACGGCGGCCTCCAGCACGGCGGGATGGGCGGCGAGACACTCCTCGACCTCGCGCGAGGCGATGTTCTCGCCGCGACGGCGGATCTGATCCGAGCGGCGATCGACGAAGGTGAGCCAGCCGTCGGAGTCGCGGAAGGCGACGTCGCCCGTGTGGAGCCAGCCGCCGGCCAGGGCCGCGTGCGTTGCCGCCGGGTCTCGCCAGTAGCCCTTCATCACGGCGGCGTTGCGGAGCCAGATCTCCCCCGGCGCTCCGGGCGGGGCGTCGGCCCCCTCTGAATCGACGACGCGAATCTCATTGACGGTGGCGCCCTCGGGGTGCCGGCGTGCCAGGCCCATGCTCGGCGGCCGCGGCGGAAGGTCCAGGGGCGTCACGGTTCCATACGTGCATTCGGACAGACCGTACCCGATGACTATTCTGAGTCCGAAGCGCTCCTCGGCCGCGCGGTGAGTCTCGGCCGGCAAGGCCGGGGCGCAGTAAGCCACCCGCACCGAGTGGCCTCGTTCGGCCGGCGACGGGAGGCGCTTGCAGAGGATCTGCATCATCGCTCCGACGCAGTTGAAGTGCGTCGCCCGGGTCGAGGCCGCCAGCTCCCAGAACCGGCTCGCGCTGAAGCGCTCGGCGACCAGCAGAGTCGCGCCGGCCGCCATCGCGCCCATCGTCGAGTACGCCTGGGCGTTGATGTGGAACAGCGGCAGCACGGCCAGCACCCGGTCGGCGGGACCGATTCCCACCCAGTGCGCGAACCCCTCGCCCGACAGCGCGTAAGTGCGATGCGTTTGCATCACGGCCTTGGGTCGTCCGGTGCTTCCGGAGGTATAGACGAACGTTGCCACGTCGTCCTCCTCGACCTCCGGGAAGAAATCGACGGGTTGTACGCCCTCCAGCTCGGACAACGAAAGAGCGGCGGCGAACAGAGGGTGGGCCTCGCGGTCGCCCACGCACAAGGTCCTGCCGCTCCAGGGCGCCTCGGCAGTTCCCAGCTCCGGCGGCAATCCGGGCCCGGCGATCAGCGCCTTGGC
Source organism: Candidatus Wallbacteria bacterium (assembly GCA_016199905.1). Taxonomy (GTDB): domain Bacteria; phylum Muiribacteriota; class UBA6191; order JACPRK01; family JACPRK01; genus JACPRK01. The sequence goes on along the minus strand of JACQFU010000009.1, from coordinate 7,410 downwards.
CTGGCTATGGTCCAGGATGTACGCCGTCTCGGCGCCCTTGAGGCCGGTGTTGATCGGCACGGCGATGGCGCCGATCTCCGCAAGCGCCAGCCAGCATTCCAGGAACTCGATCCCGTTCGGCAGGAACAGCGCCACGCGGTCGCCGTGGCCGATGCCCTCGTCGAGCAGTCCGGCCGCGACGTACATCGACAGCTGCCGGAAGTCGTAGTAGGTGAGCGCCCGGCCGGAGTATTCGACGAAGGTATGGTTGGCGCGGGTTTCCGCGGCCCTGCGAAGCAGCTCGGGGATGGTGCGCATGTCGGCGGCGAGTAGCTGCTCGCTACCGCGTCAGCGCGGGCTGGCCCCGAACCCCAAAGCTGAACCGCCAAACCACGAAGTCACCAAGGGCTCACGAAGCCGCTCTTCGTGAGCAGCTCAGAATCCGCTCCCGTCCTTCGACACGAAGATGCTGGCCGGGAGGTGGATTCCGTGCGCCTCCAGCTTGCTGATGAACCTGGGGCGCAGGCCCGTCGGACTCAGCTTGCCGACGATCTTCCCGTTCTCGTCGATGCCGTGCTGCTCGAAGATGAAGATGTCCGACAGCGTCACGACTTCGCCTTCCATCCCTTGCACTTCGGTGATGTGGGTGATGCGGCGGCTGCCGTCCTGCAAGCGGCTCTGCTGCACGATGAGATGGACGGCGCTGGCGATCTGCTCGCGGATGGCCTTGAGCGGCAGGTCCATGCCCGACATCATCGCCATCGTTTCCAGACGGCGGATCATGTCGCGTGGTTGGTTGGCGTGGCCCGTGGTCAGCGAACCGTCGTGACCGGTGTTCATGGCCTGGAGCATGTCGAGACACTCGCCACCGCGGATCTCGCCGACGATGATCCGTTCCGGGCGCATACGCAGACAGTTCTTCACGAGCTCGCGGATGCTGATCTCGCCCTTGCCCTCGATGTTGGGCGGGCGCGTCTCCAGGCGTACCACGTGGATCTTGCGAAGTTGCAACTCGGCGGCGTCCTCGACGGTCACGATGCGTTCGTCGTCGGGGATGAAGTTGGAGAGAATGTTGAGCGTGGTGGTCTTGCCGGAACCGGTGCCGCCCGACACCACGATGTTGAGCCGGCCGCGCACGCAGGCGTCGAGGAAGTCGGCCATCTCCTGGGTGAGCGTGCCGAAGCGGACCAGGTCCGAAATTCCCAGGCGCTCTTTCTTGAATTTACGGATCGTGATCGAGGGGCCGTCGATCGCCAGCGGCGGGATGATCACATTGACGCGCGAGCCGTCGGCGAGGCGGCAGTCGCAGATGGGTTGCATCTCGTCGACGTGCTTGCCGAGCGGGGCGACGATCTTGTGGATGATGTGCATCACGTGCTCGTTGTTGCGGAACTGCCGGTTCGAGAGCGTGAGCTTGCCCTTACGTTCCACGAAGATCTGCTTGGGCCCGTTGACCATCACTTCGTCGATGTCGCGGTCTCGCAGCAAGACCTCGATGGGGCCCATCCCGACGATCTCGTCCAGGACGTCCTGGACGATGATCTTTTTCTCCTCGTCGGACATCGGGAACTGCTGCTCGGCCTGGGTCTGATCGGTGACCTGCATGATGCCGTTGCGCAGCAAGGACTGGCGATCGGCCTCGTTCAAGGTCTCCAGCTCGGCGGCGTTGATTTCCATCGAGAGCCGGTCGCGCACCTCGTAGATGAACTTGAGGAACTCCATCTGTCGCGGGTGAGCGGGCCCGAAGGGGTCGGCGAGCGAACCGGCCGTGGCCGGACCGAGGGTCGAAGCGGGCTGAGGCGCCTGGGCGTGGCCGGCCAGAGGGGTGCCCTGCGGCATCAAGGACTGCGGCGTCGGGGCCGGGGCGGCCGGCTTCGGCGGTGGCGGCGTGGCCAGTCCCGGGGGGCGCGGCGGGGGGGGCGCGGCAGCCGCGGGTCTGGGAGGCGGCGGTGCTGCCGCCGCGGCCGGGGGCGGTGGCGGAGGAGGCGCTCCCGCCGGGGCGCCCTCCGGCTTCGAGACCATGTTCTTCAGGCGCGCTGCCAGACCAGACGGTCGTCCATCGGCCATTACGATTACCTCCCGCTTCGCCCGGCTCGGGCCGGGGCGCCAGTGTTGCGTTCGACCACCGCAACCCATCATATCCCAGCAGCCAGGCCGCAGCAACGATGGTCCGCGTGCGGCGGTTGCTTGGCTGTTCCAATTCTCGACGTGGTGTGCTAAGATCCGGCCTCCGCGGAGCCTCGAGATGGGGGCCGGTGTCGAAGGTTCGCGGGCGTCTGGCGTTCGAGGCCTGGGTCCCATGCGGCGGGAGCCTCCGAACCGGGTCAGGTCCGGAAGGAAGCAGCCCTAAGGAGTGTCTCCCGGGTGTTGTGGGCTAGCCTGGGCTGAGCTTGGCGTCCGCGGGCAGTAGATGGCGGCCTCCTTCTCGGGGCTCCTGCATCGGGGGCCGCGGCAGGGCGAGCGTGGTCCCCACGCAGAACACCCGGCTCCTTGCGGAACCGGGTGTTCGTATCCAGGTTTGTTGGTTATCCAGGGCCCTACGTCAGGTCGTCGAACAGACCACTCGCCAGCAAACGCTTGGCGATCTCGTCGGCGTCCGTCTTGTAGGTTCCGTTGGCAATCATGGCTCTCAGTTCCTCGATCCGCGCTTGCTTGTCCGGGCGGATATCGGGAACCTTGGCCACAGCGGCGGCAGCTACCTCGTACTTGTGTTCTTCGAGGCCAAGGCGGGCTTCATTGATGCCTGCGCCTGCCTTGCCTGCCGGTGCCCCGGCTTTGCCCACCTTACCGTCATCGCCCTCGCCTGCTCCGGAAGTAGCCTTCTCCAGGCTCAAGTCGTCGTCGATCTTCCGGCCGGCTTCAGCGTGCTTGCGGTAGAGGTGGCTGACAGCCTTCCTGTTGGAGTCACCGATCCTCAATCGCTTCACCTCCTCGCTGAGAGCACTGAGCTTCTCAGCACACCCTCACGAGCATCCTATCGGGTTGCGCTCCCGGGGAGTTGATCCGGCCGAAAAGGCCGCTTGTAATGGGCTCTGACCCGTCCGGCGAACATTTGAATCCTGAGCTGGCGGCGAAACTGTTTGCAAAAAAACGGCGTCTCGACCGCTTCTCTCCCAGCTTATGCCAAGAGGGCCCGGTGCGCAAGGGAAAATGGGCTTCCGCCTAACACCGCTTCTCCGTTCGCGCCACCACGTAGGCTGAAACCTCTGCGGCACCGGCGCAGCGCAAGAGGCGCGCAGCAGCGGCCATGGTCGCCCCGGTCGTCGCGACGTCGTCCACCAGCGCCACCCGGCGATTGCGCAGCAGCGTTGCTGCGCCCAGCTCGAAGCAGTCTCGAACGTTGGCGACCCGCTCTGCCAGCGGCAGGGAGCGCTGTGGCCGGCCCGTCACGCGGCGCCTCAGAAGACCGGGGCGCGCGGCCACTCCCAGGGCATCGGCCATCCCCAGCGCCAGCTCCTCGGCCTGGTTGAATCCTCGCTTCGAGAACGCCTGCCTCGAAAGCGGAATGGGCACGATCAGGTCGGGTCGCGGCGCCTGGTGCGGCATCCGGCGGGCCAGCATCCATCCCAGGTGACGTGCGAAGGCGCGCTGCCGCCCGAACTTCATCGCATGGACCGCCGTCCGCACGGCCCCCTGGTAGGGCCCCAGCCACCCGATCCAGGTCACGAACGGAATGTCGGCGCACTCGCCGAACCGCATCCCCGGGCGCCAGATCTCGGCCTCGCAGTCCGGGCACAGGTACGGACTCCAGCGGGCCGGATCTGCCCCGCACACGCGGCAGACCTCCGGGAAGATCAAGTCCAGCAGTCCCTTCAGCAGCGACATGCCGGGAGGATACCTCACCTTGCGCCGTCACCGCGCTGAAACGCGCTGAAATACGGGTACGGGCTCCGGGCTACGGGCCACGGGCTACAGGCCACGGGCCACGGGCTACGGGCACGGGCTACAGGCCACGGGTACGGGCACGGGCTACAGGCCACGGGCTACGGGCCACGGGCTACAGGCCACGGGCCACGGGTACGGGTCTCGGGCCGTGGCATCAAGGTCCAGCCCCCTAGCCTGGAGCCCTACCCGGAGCCCCTAGCCCGGAGCCCCTAGCCCGGAGCCCGGAGCCCCTAGGAAGCCCCTAGCCCCTCTCCTCGTCCCCGCCGCTGTTCTTGCAGATGCCACGGGTCGAGCGGCCCAAGAAATCGAGCAACTTCACGACCTCGGCGGTCTGTTCGGTCTCCTTGCGGATGATCTCCACGGCCTGGCTCACGTTGAGCTCCGAACGGAACAGGAAGTTGTAGGCCTTCCGCAGCGCGCGACGCGACTCCAGCGAGACGTTTCGCCGCTCCAGCCCCACGGTATTCAGGCCGTACACCGCCAGCGGACTGCCCTCGACCTTCACGTAGGGCGGGACGTCCTTCACGACCTTCGACCAGCCTCCGACGAACGCCATCGAACCGATCTTGACGAACTGATGCACGCCCACGTAGCCGCCCAGCCCGGCATAGTCTTCCACTTCGCAATGGCCCGCCAGGGTCGAGACGTTACTGATGGTGATGTTGTTGCCCAGGATGCAATCGTGAGCGATGTGGCAATAGGCCAGGATGGCATTTCCGTCGCCGAGCCGCGTCACCGCTTCGGGGACCGTTGCCCGGTTGATGGTGACATACTCGCGGATGATGTTGTCGTCGCCGATCACCAGGTAGCTGCGGTCACCCTTGAACTTGAGGTCCTGGCTGGGGCTGCCGATCACCGCCCCGGAGTGGACCCTGTTGCGCCGGCCCATGGTGGTGAACTGTTCGATGACCACGTGTGGGCCGAGCTCGGTTCCGTCGCCGATGACCACGTCGTCGCCGATGATCGAGTAGGGGCCGACGATCACGTCCTCGCCCAGCTCGGCCTTTGCCGAGACGACCGCGGTGGGGTGGATCACACGTGCCATCTACGAGTCCTTCCCGGATGCCTTCAGAGCAGCGAAAACTTCAGGATGCCCTCGGCCACCATCTTGCCGTCCACGAGCGCGGTCCCCCGGAACTTGCCCATGTTGCCTCGGATCTTCTCCACCTCGATCTCGAGGCGCAACTGATCGCCTGGCAAAACAGGCCGCCTGAAGTGTACTGCGTCCATGCCCGTGAAAAAAGGCGTTCGTCCCTGGACTTCGGGAAGCGACAGCACGCAGATTCCGGCCACCTGTGCCAGCGCCTCGAGCACCAGCACTCCCGGCATCACGGGCTGCTCCGGAAAGTGGCCCGAAAAGAATGGTTCGTTGATCGTGACGTTCTTGATGCCGACGGCGCGCACGCCGGTTTGCACCTCGAGCATCCGGTCCACCAGGAGGAAGGGAAAGCGGTGGGGGATAGTCGCCCAGATCCGGCGGATATCGAACATCCTCTCCGTAGGCTCCGACGTCTCCAGTTCCAGTGCCTTGAGCTGGAAGAGCTTCTTGACGAGGGCGACGTTGTGGCGATGTCCGCTCCTGTGTGCGATGAAGTGGCCCAGGATCGGTTTGCCCGCGATGAAGAGATCGCCGACGAGATCCAGAAGCTTGTGCCTCACGAACTCGTCGGGGTACCGCAGCCCGTCGGAGTTCATGATCTTGTCGCGGTCGACGACGACGGCGTTCTCCAGCGAACCGCCGAGGGCGAGGTTTTTCTGGCGCAGGAACTCGACTTCTTCGAGAAGGCAAAACGTCCGGGCCGCCATCAGCTCGGAGGCGAAGGTCTCCGGCGTCAGGATCATGTCCTTGAACTGGCAGCCGATCACCGGGTTCTGGTACTGGAGCGTGTAGGAGATCCGGGTGTGATCCAGCGGCACGGCCGTGACGGAGCCGTGCCCCTCCGAGTACTCCACGGAGCGGCGCAGCCGATAGAAACGGCGCGGGGCGTTCTGCGGCTCCAGGCCCGCTTCCTTGAGGCGGGTGACGAACTCGGCGCTGGAGCCGTCGCATACGGGCGGCTCGGGCGCGTCGAGCTCGATCAACACATTGTCGATGCCGACGCCGTAGCAGGCCGCCAGCACGTGCTCGATGGTGTAGATGGTCTGACCGTGCAGATCCAGGTTCGTCCCGCGAATGCCTCCATCGGTGACGTTTTGCCAGGTGACCGGGAAGATGGGCGAGTCGGGCAGGTCGACGCGACGGAAGGCGATGCCGAACTCGGCGGGCGCCGGCCGGAATCGCAGGGTGGCCTTCTGGCCCTTGTGAAGCCCGATGCCTTCCACCACGGTCTCCCGGGCCAGCGTGGTTTGGCGGTCGCAGGGTGTCATCAGAAGGAGTCCTGGAAGCTGATTCCGATCAAGTTGGAGGACGCCGGGCCCGAGCCGAAGGCGTCCAGGATGTAGTCATAGGCCACGAGGTTTCCGTTGAAGTGCACCTCGACGCCCGCGCTGCCGGACTTGGTGCCCCAGTCGTATTCGGTCTTGGCCTTGAAGTTGTCGGCGATCGGCATCTCGAGGCCGCCGAAGGTGCTGCTCGTGCCACTGAGCGGCCCGTCCGAGCGGCGGACTCCGGCGTGAAGCGCGGGGCCGCCCTGGGGAACGGCCAGCGAAGCCGCCCAGAACCATTTCTTCTTCCCGAAGGTCTCGTGAATGTCCTGCACGCCCAGGGCGATGGCCGGCATGAAGCTGTCCGGGCTGGCTTGCAGGATCTGCGCCTTGGCGTGGATGCCGAACTCGCCTCGCTCGCGAGTCAGGCCCGCTTCCAGCGCAGGCATCACGGGATAGGTGAAGCTGGCGCCGAACTCCGAGCCTCGCCGGTATGTCGCCGTTCCCATCTGGACGAAGGCCGAGGGGAGCCGGATGATCCCCGAAAGGCCGTCGGGCGAGGGAGCGGCCTGTGCCGGGCCGGCGACCAGCGACACCGTCGCCAGCAGAGCCAGCAGAACTCCGGCCGGCCGTCCTGGCTGCACAGAGTCACTCGGGTTCCAGGTCAACTCCGTGCCTCCCTGTTTCGGGTTAGGGTCGCGGGCCGCCCTCGTCATCAGGGGCTGCCGACTACTTCTCGTCCAGCTTGGCGAGCGTACGTTCCAGCGTGAAGACACGCTTCACCAGGTCGGGAAGCTTACGCAGAGCGGCCATGATCTTCAACTCTTCGCGGTGGGGCTTGGCCGGGAAACCCGACACGAAGGACCCATCCGCAAGATCCTTGAACACCACGCCTCGAGCGGCGATGGTGCAGCCGGCCCCGATCGTCAGGTGTCCGACCGTTGCCGCCTGGCCTGCGAAGCGGCAATTCTCGCCAATCTTGGTGCTGCCCGATATCCCGACCTGCGCCACCAGCAGCGAGTTCTCTCCGATTTCGACGTTGTGGCCGATCTGGACCAGGTTATCGATCTTCGTGCCCGAGCCGATGATGGTCTTTCCCATCGTGGCGCGATCGATCGTGACGTTGGCGCCGATCTCCACGTTGTCGCCGATCAGCACGGTCCCGATCTGGGGGATCTTGTA
>JACQFU010000463.1 GCA_016199905.1 Candidatus Wallbacteria bacterium | reverse complement strand
GGAAGCTCGGGCGGCTGAGGTCGGCGTTCCTGTGGGGGATGCTCGGGTTTCCGCTGGCGTTTGCGTTGCAGGCGCTGGTGCTGCATGGAGAGAACCTGGAGGACTTGCCGCAATGGTTGGGAATTGCCGCCGTGTTCCTGGTTGTGGGCCCCTCCGAAGAAATCTTCAAGGCGCTCCTGACCCGGTGGCGCGCCGGAGGAACCGAGGGTTTCGCGTCGCCCGCGGAGGCACGGATGGCCGGGCTAGCGGCGGCGGCCGGCTATACCTTCCTGGAGCACTTCGGGCGTTTCACGACAGGCGGCGCGCCGATGCACGTGCTGATTATGAAGGCGACGCTCGGTACGTCGTTGCACGCGTTGGCCTCGACGATCTGGGGCCCGGCGCTGGCCGGAGGGGCCTGGCTGGAGCGGGCGTTCCTGGCCGGCTTGGTTCACGGCGCCTACGACGCGGGCGCGTTCCTGCCGGCCTGGTCCGACGCACCCCAATCGTGGGGAATCGCGGCGCAAGTCGGAGTCGTTGTGTTGCTGATTCCGAGGCTGCTGGCGCGGCAGCCCGCGAAAGCGCCCGAGAGCCCCGAACCGAGGACCGAGAGACCGTAGGTTCGCCTTGTGGCCACGGAAGGCGCTGCGTTAGAGTGGTGCCTCCTTGCGTATGAAGATCCTCGTCACCGGCAGCGCCGGATTCATCGGGAACCACGTCGCCCTGCGCCTGCTGGAGCGCGGTGACGAGGTCATCGGCCTCGACAACCTCAACGCCTACTACGACGTGCGACTCAAGGAGGCGCGGCTGGCGCGGGTGATCGATCGAGCCGGCTTCCTCGAGGCACGGGTCGATCTGGAAGACCGGGCCGCGATGGCGGCGATCTTCGAGACCCATCAGCCCGACGCCGTGGTAAACCTGGCCGCCCAGGCGGGAGTTCGTCACAGCCTCGATGACCCGCACGCCTACATCCGCAGCAACCTCGACGGGTTCCTGAACATCCTGGAAGGCTGCCGCCGCCATCCGGTGCGGCACCTGGTCTATGCCTCCAGCTCCAGCGTCTACGGAACGAACACACGCATGCCCTTTTCGGTAAAAGACGTCACGGATCATCCGGTCAGTCTTTATGGAGCATCCAAGAAGGCCAACGAGCTGATGGCCCACTCGTACAGCCACCTCTTCGGCATCCCCGCGACGGGTTTGAGGTTCTTCACGGTCTACGGTCCGTGGGGGCGGCCCGACATGGCGCTTTTCCTCTTCACGAAGGCGATCCTCGAGGGACGGCCGATCGAGGTCTACAACCACGGAAAGATGCAGCGCGACTTCACCTATATCGACGACATCGTCGAGGGCGTGATCCGGGTGCTGGACGGGCCGCCTCGGCCGTCCGAGGCAGGCGCGGCACCTCACCGGGTCTACAACATCGGCAACCACACACCGGTGGAGCTGGGCTGCTTCATCGACGTGCTGGAGGCGAAGCTGGGCAAGAAGGCGGTCCGCAACCTGATGCCGATGCAGCCCGGCGACGTGCCTGCCACCTGGGCCGACGTGGAGGACTTGCAGCGCGATCACGGCTTCCAGCCCGCCACACCGATCGAGACCGGCATCGACCGGTTCGTCGAGTGGTACCGCCAGTTCTACAGGGTGGAATGAAGAAACCTCCACGCTCCAAGTCCAAGACCGCCGCTCCGCCCTGGAGTCAGGTTGTCTGGGACGGGCGGCACTGGGCGGCGATAGTGATGCTGTGGCCTTTCCTGTTCCTGGCCGCGCACACCGTCGGCGGGCTGGAAGTCGGCAACGACTTTCGGGTCCTGTATCACGACTACAAGCTGTACATGTTCGGGATGCTGTCCGGAGGCCACTTCCCGCTCTGGTCTCCTTCGGAGGGCGCCGGCTGTTCGCTGGTGGCCAATCCTTTCGTGGGAGCGCTCTACCCGCTCAACTGCCTGTACCTGCTCTACTACTGGGTAGCCGGCGGTCTGACGCCGTGGGACTACCTGATGTTCACGATCCTCGCCCTCTCCATCTTTGGTCTGGGAGTGTATCTGTGGCTGAGGGCTCTGGGCACCGAGGCCCCGATCGCGGCCGTCGCGGCGATGGTCGCCTCGACCAGTCTGAGGACAACGGAGATCCTGAGGTTTCCCAACGCTGCACACGCAGCGGCGTGGCTGCCCTGGCTGCTATACGGACTGACGCTGGCTGCCGACGCCGGGAAGGTCCGTCGGGGGGCCTGCGTGCTGGCGTTCGGGGCGCTCTCGTTGCTGACGGCCGGGTACCCCTACTACGCGGTGTATTCCGTGTTCCTCACGGTCCCATATGCCTTGGCAATGCTTTGGCCGCGCGCGCGGCAGGCCTTCTTTTCAGTGCAGCCAGAGCGCGCATCGAGCCCAATCCAGATGCTGGTCTGGTCGGGGGTGGGAGCGGCGAGCGCCTGCGCCTTGGCGTATCCCTGGCTGGCGAAGGTGCGGCACCTTCTGTCGCAGCTCGTGGACCGGGGAACGCCGAGTTTCTCCTACGCGACCGCGCACCTCTTCAATCACGTCGACACGCTCGGCTCCTGGATCTTCCCGCCGGCGTCGCAGATGGAAGGGTGGTACTCCTTCGGGATGTTCACCACTCTGGCAATCGGGTTTTGGTTCCTCTGCACCGTAGCGGGCGCGGAGTTACGCCCCGGGGACAGATGCGCATGGATGTTGGCGGGAGGATGGATGGCGCTGGTTTCCTGGTTCACCTGGGGAAGGGAGTCGCTTCTCTTCCGCCTGGTCTGGCACCACACGCCGATCCTGAATCAGATGCGCGTCTGGGGACGGATGAACATCGTCCTGGTGCCTGTCATTGCGCTATTGCTGGCACGCTCGCTGGCGCACCTGCTGCAAGTGGTCGCTCGCCGCTCCGGACACGAACCGACGTCTCCCCGGGGACTGGCCGTCGCTCTGAGCTGGTTCAAGGTTCTGGCTGTCGCGGTGTTCCTGGCGCAGCTTGGGATGTTGGGCCTGGGCGTGAGGGACGAGTACTGGATCGAAGATGCGAGTTTCGCGCGCGACTTCGCTCGCGTGCTCTTCCCGTTCGAGTACGTGTATCCCGCCATGACGGTCCTTTCCGCAGCAGCCGTGCTCGGGTTCATGGGCATTGGCAAGCGTTTTCCACTTGCGAGTCCTCGGGTCGTCCTGCTCGCCACGGCGATGACCCTTTCGGCTCTGGAACTGATCGTGCCGGCCAACGGGCAATGGGCCGGCGGCCACAGCCACGAGAAGCGCCAGCCGTTCGACTCGCCCGGAGCGTTGAAGGCCAGCTTCGCGGCACCGCGCTCCTTGGCTTATCCCGGAATCCTGGCGCCTAGATTTCCGTTCTGCGGAGTCGGGCTCTGGGAGAACTGGGGATACCTCTCGCACAGCAACCTCTACCGGCGCTACTTGAAGCCCGATGGCTCTCCTCTGACATCGACGACGCCCACGGAGACCGCCGCCATCACCCGGTTCTTCGGCGCGTCCGAAACCAAAGAGAAGCTCTTCATCAGCCAGCGAATCGACCACGAGACTCCATTGTCGTTCCTGACGGACGTCGACTCCTTCGCCGTCCGAGCAAAACCGCACGGTGAAGTCCTCACCTATGACGGCGACCGGCTGCGCGTTCGGGTCGACCTCGCCGAGCCCGCCTGTCTGACCTACGTCGACAACTGGGACCTGGATTGGCGTGCCACTCTCGATGGAGCACTCGTTCCGATGGAGCGCCTGTTCGGCGCCTACAAGACCGTTCGGGTCCCGTCGGGCCGCCACGAGATCGCCTTCGAGTATCGCCCTTGGTAGTACGGATTCGAGCAATTCTCGACGGCTCAGACAACCTTGAGCTTCGTGTAGGCGAAGGCGCACATCTTGAGCAGCAGCCAGCCGTGGCGGAATCGGCTGATGTTGGTCGTGCCGTAGGTGCGCTCCTTGTAGCGGATGGGGATCTCGACGATCTTCAGGTTCAGCTTCGAAGCGCCGAACAGGAGATCGAAGTCGCCGAAGGGATCGAAGTCGCCGAAGAAGTCGCGGTTGGCCACGATGGTCCGGTAGTCGCTGGCCTTGAGCACCTTCGTGCCGCAAAGCGTGTCCTTGAGCCGCTGGTCCAGCAGCCAGGTGAAGCAGAGACTGAAGAACTTGTTGCCGAGAAGGTTGAGGAACCGCATCGCCTGGTCTTCCATCGGGTAGACGAGCCGGGTGCCGTTGATGAAGTCGCCTTTTCCGCTTGCGATGGAGTCGTAGAACTTGGGCAAGTCCTCCGGCGGCACCGTGATGTCGGCGTCGAGGATCATCAGGACTTCTCCGGCGGCGGCGGCGAACCCTTTGCGCACGGCGTCGCCCTTGCCGGCGCCGTCGCCCTGCAGCAGCAGCTTCATGTTGCGGTCGGGGTGAAGCCCGATCTGGCGGCGGATCTCGTCGGCGGTGCCGTCGGTGGAGTTGCCGTCGATGAAGATCAGCTCCGTGCCGGCGCCCAGTTCGGGCGTGCGCTCGACGATGCCCTCCACGTTACCGCGTTCGTTGCGCGTGGGGACGATCACGCTCACGGTGAGCGGCTTTGGCGCCGGCGGGTTCGGGGGGCGGGCGACCAGGGCGTTGAGCAACGTGAGCTGTCGAAAGCCGGGCAACTGCGAGAGCACCTTGTTGGCCAGCTCCGACACCAGCGGAACATAGACGGGCAGCAGCATCCGGTACTTGCGGCGGATGGCCTCGAATCCGGCCAGCTCCAGCAGATTGGACAGGTCGTCCATCCCCAGCCAGTTGTACTCCTTTTTCGGTTTTCTAAGACCGATCCATTCGGCCAGGCGCAGCACGGGCTGCCAGACGAAGTTGTAATAGGTGACGAGCACCCGGCTGTCGGGGCGAGTGACCCGGCGCAACCCCTCGAAGCAGCGCTGAACGTCCACCAGGCTGCCCACCAGGTCCGGCAGCAGGACGAAATCGAACGTCTCGTCCAGGTCCAGTTGCTCGGCGTTGCCTGCGCGGAACTCCAGGTGGGGGAAGCGTTGCGCCGCCTCGCGCACCAGGGCGGAGTCGAGGTCGACGCCCAGGCCGCGGCGGGGCTTCAGGGCGGCCAGCAATTCGCCCGTTCCCGAGCCGAGCACCAACACGCTGGCGCCTTCGGGGACCACGAAGCCGCACAGCTTCCGCAGCTCCTCCCGGTAGTAGCCGGCGAACCAGCCCGTCACCTCTGCGTCTCCGATCTCCTGAGTTGTCTTGTGGGTCATTGGGTCTTCTCGAGCACTACCAGGGTGCGGAACGCGAGCGCGCCGGCCAGGGGAGCGAGCAGCTTCTCGATTCCAGCCAGGGGTCCGAAGGCCCACTGGGGCAGGAACGCCGGCCTGCCGAACCCGCCGGAGAGAGGATAGCGCAAGAACGACTCCCGGGAGCGATGAACCAGCCGAAAGTCCGGCAAACGCGCGCGCGTCGCCTCGAGCTCGCGCCAGAAGAGGCGGGTCGCAAACGCCTGGTTGGCGTCAAAGGGGTCTTTGGGTCCGTCGGTGCGCGGGGCCGGCTCCAGCGCCAGCGGGTCGACGCTCAGGTCCACGCGCTCCGGGTGGAAGAGCGCGAAGACCAGACGGGAAGCCGGCGAGATGTAAGGATCGAAGATGACCACGCGGCCCAGCTTCCGCAGCGCGCGCGCGGCCTCCCGGAAGAACCGGTTCGGCGCCTCCAGGTGGTGCAGCACGTCGAAGAGGACCAGGTTCGACAGCGACGCATCCCGGAACGGCAGACAAGTCCCGTCGACCACCGCGTCGAGCCAGGGGCAGGGCACGATGTCGGTGGCGAGCACGTCTGGGTGCGCGCCCTTCAGGTTGCCCGGGCCGCTGCCCAGCTCCACGGTGCGCCCCGGCGCCAGCAACGAAGCGATCTGGGCGTACCACTCCGAATAGAGTTGACGGAGCACGGGCTTGGCGTCCCACGTTGCACGGTGTTCCGCGAGC
>JACQFU010000453.1 GCA_016199905.1 Candidatus Wallbacteria bacterium | reverse complement strand
GAGCCGAGTCCACCCCGGAAGGCCCAGGAGGCGCCGGGAGCTCGAGTGTCCCAGCTCCTCCTGGCGATCGCGGGCGTCCTGGCGCCGGTCCAACTGCGGACGCTCCGATCGATCGCCGCATCTTTGCGGCGGTCGCTCGCCTGCTCCGACGATCCTGGCGGCATTCTCGACGGGCTCGTTCGCGCCGGGCAACTGCTCAAAGGGTCCTGTGACGCGATTGAGTATGTTTGGCCGGCCTCGGACTCGCCGGCATCCGAGGAGCCTGAGGTCGTGCGGTTCCTGGCCCCGTTCGACCCGATCGTGTGGGACCGGCGCCGATTCGAGCACCTGTGGGGATGGCCCTATCGCTTCGAGGCCTACACGCCGCAGGCCAAGCGCGTTCGCGGCTACTACGCCATGCCGCTTCTCTGGAGGAGCTCCGTCATCGGCTGGGCGAACGGGAGTCTTGACGACCGGGGGCTCGACGTCAAGCTCGGCTTCGTCGGGAAGAAGCCGGGCGGCCGGGAGTTCCTGCGTCAGACCGACGCCGAGATCGCGAGGCTGGAGAAGTTCCTGCTGAGAGAGTCGGAGCCGTCCTGACCGGCTCCGCGCTGTCGCAACTGGGAGAAGAAGCGGCCCGTTGCGATCGAGCGCAAGGCCTATGGTAAGCTAGGGTTGGTGGAGCACCGGTGGGCTGAGGAGCAGTGCCGATGGCACAGTCCCGGCCCAAGAAAAGAAGACTGAGTCAAAATGCACGGCGCCTGGCGCGGGCAGCTTGCACGCGGATCAGGGAACGGCGCGGAGACGGTTCCCTTCCGTGGGAGGGACCGTTTTGCCGGCCGGGCGCTATCGTGGACGCTCGCCGTTTGCCTTGCGCTGGGCTCCGCGAACCCGTGTCAGGCGGATCGGTCGTGGCAGCTCCAGGCGCCTGCGACGGCGCCTGTGGCTCGATACCAGTCTTCGATAGCCTACGACTCGGTGAGGTCGCGAGTGGTGTTGTTCGGGGGCTTCAGCGGCACCGCCTACCTCAACGACACCTGGGAGTGGGATGGCACGAGGTGGACCGCAGTTGTGCCCACATCGTCGCCCAGCCCAAGAGCCAAGGCGTCGGCGGCGTTCGACTCGGCTCGAGGGAAGGTCGTGACCTTCTCGGGCGTCAACGCGCCGAACGACACCTTCGAGTACGACGGCGCGAGCTGGACCCCCATCACGACGGCCTCGCCGTCGGCGCGCTCCGCTCAAGCGATGACGTACGACGCGGCACGCGCGAAGGTTGTGATGTTCGGAGGCAACAGGAGCTCGGACAACATCGAGTTGGATGAAACCTGGGCATGGGACGGGACGTTCTGGACGCAGTTGTTTCCATCGACTGCGCCGCCGGGCCGGCGCGAGACGGCCTTGGCCTTCGATTCCTCGCGCGGCAGGGTCGTGCTCTTCGGGGGAACCGTCAACTATGCCTTTGTGAGCGACACCTGGGAGTGGGACGGCACAAACTGGACTCAAAAGACCACTTCGGTTTCGCCTGTTGCGCGAGTCGGTCACAGTCTTGCCTACGACCCGGTCCGGAGTCGCGTCGTGCTCTTTGGCGGCCAGGACGCCGACAGCCGCAATCTGGCCGACACCTGGGAGTGGGACGGCACGAGCTGGACGCCGCTCGCGACGCGTGCCGATCCGGGGGGACGGACCTACGGCAACGTTGCCTACGAGACAACCGGGAGTCGACTCCTGCTCTTCGGCGGGCTGACGGCAGCCGCAGCCTCGACCCAAACCTGGACGTTGCCCAGCGATCCCAGCGCCGTGAATACGCCGCCTCGCGTCTCTGCGGGGGGCTCGCGGGTCGTGACGGTGGGCGCGACCGTCTCGCTGGGCGGCACGGCGACGGACGACGACGGCGACGCGATGACTTACCAGTGGACGCGCAAGACCGGCACGGGTCCGGCGGACACACTCGTCAACCCGACGACTCTCACGCCCAGCTTCACCCCGTCCGGGCCGGGATCGCAGTTCTTCGAGCTCCGCGTGACCGACGCCCGTTCCGCGGTGACAACCGCCTCGGTCCTGATGTACGCGGAGCGGGACACACGGCAGCAGGGGACCTGGCTTCAGGCGGCGCCGGTCAGCTCTCCGTCCCGGCGCTTACTGGCCGGCCTGGTGTTCGAATCGCATCGAGGACGCATGCTCCTGTTCGGGGGCCAAGGGGCCGACAGTGGCGTTCCGCAAGACACCTGGGAGTACGATGGCACGACTTGGAGCTCGCTATCTTCGTCGGCTCAGCCGGACGGCATGCAGGGCCAGGCCCTTGCTTACGACTCCAACCGCCGCCGAACCGTGCTTTTCGCGAATCTGGGCCGGACGTGGGAGTGGAATGACTTCAACTGGATCCGGCTGGCACCCGCCACTTCACCGTGTGCCAGATCGGCATCGGCGATGGCCTACGATTCGGGCCGCGGGCAGACGGTGCTGTTCGGGGGAGTCAACGGAGTGCCCTTGGCCGACACCTGGGAATGGGACGGCAATCGCTGGCTACAGCGCGCGCCGGTCACGTCGCCGCCCGGCCGCCAGTTGCACTCGCTGGCCTACGACCCCATCCGCGGGCGCACCATTCTCTTCGGCGGCAACAACGCCAGCGCGATACTCAACGACACCTGGGAGTGGGACGGCGCGAACTGGAGTCAAAAGGTCTCTCCCTTCTCACCACCGCCGCGCCAATCGCACCAGCTGGCCTACGACGGTGTCAGAAAACGAGCGCTGCTATTCGGAGGATCTGGTTCCGAGGTCGGCCGCGCCTTGGACACGTGGGCCTGGGACGGGACGACCTGGACACTATTGACGGATGCGGCGCCGCCGCCTGCGCGAAGCGATCCGGCATCCGGTTTCGATCTCGGACGGGGACGATTGATCGTCTTCGGCGGGCTCGTGGGCGGGGACACACCTCCCTTCGCGGTCAACGACACGTGGGAGCTTCCCGTCGGCGCTCAGTCGAACGTCGCCCCAAGCGTGTCCGCGGGCGCCGCCTCGATTGCCACCGTCTCGACGGCGATCTCGCTCTCGGCGACCGCGACCGATCCCGATCTCGACGCCGTCACGTACGCTTGGGCCCGCTCCGGAGGCTCCGGGTCTGCCGCAACCCTCGACAATTCCTCGACGGCCACTCCCACATTCACGCCGGCCGGTACGGGCGACTTCCGATTCGTCGTCACGGCCAGCGACGCGCGAGGCACGACGAGCACCGCGGCCGTGACGATCTACGGCGTCACGACGTCCACGCCGACGCGAAGCTGGCTCCGATCGACTCCGGCCACGTCGCCCGTGACGCACTCGGGCAGCGCCTGGGCGTACGACTCCGACCGGGGGCGGTTCGTGCTGTTCGGCGGAGGAACGCCGTCTCGCAGCCTGCTGGACACGTGGGAGTACGAGAACGGGCAATGGCGACTGCTTTTCCCTCGGGTGTCTCCGCCGGCCAACTCCCTTCAGGTCATGGCCTACGACTCGCGGCGGCGCAGAGTCGTGCTGTTCGGTGGCAGCAACTCCTTGCGCCAGACGTGGGAGTTCGACGGAACCGCCTGGCACCTCGTCTTTCCCAGGGTCATACCGCCCAACGTGACCGACGCGGCCATGGCGTTCGACGCCGTTCGGGGACGCTGCGTCATGTTCGGAACGCGCGATCCGGACACGGGGGTCATGAGCACGTGGGAGTGGGACGGGACGAACTGGGTGCAGTTCACCCCGGCAAGCACGCCTTCGCAGCGCACCAATCCTGCGATGGCCTTCGACGCCCGCCGAGGACACGTTGTGCTGTTCGGAGGGTTCAACACCCTCCTGAGCGTGCGTCAAAGCGACACATGGGTCTGGGACGGAACGATGTGGACACGGCTCGACACACCGAGTGCTCCCACGGGCCGCTATTTGCACGGCATGGCCTACGACTCCGCTCGCGACCGCATGGTTGTTTTTGGAGGAATCGACTCTACTGAAACGGCTCTTGCCGACTCCTGGGAGCTGGAAGGCACGACCTGGCGAGCCCTGGCCTCGCTGGCGGTACCCGGGCCCCGATTCGGCCATCTGATGGATTTCGATGCCCGGCGAGGGCGGACCGTGATCTTCAGGGGGAGCGCGACGCGGGCCACGAATCAACCGACAAACGAAACCTGGGAACTGCCGACGGCGCCGCCCGGCAACTCGCCGCCTCGGGCTTCGGCCGGCCTGTCGCGGATCGCGCCCGTCGGCGTGGCCGTGCACCTGGCCGGCACTGCGTCGGACGAGGACAACGACGCGCTTTCGTACTCCTGGCAGCGAATGGGCTCCGGTCCTACCGTCTCGCTGGACAACGCGGCGCTCGCTGCACCGACGTTCACTCCGTCGGTTCGCGGAGAGTACGAGTTTCGGCTTACCGTCACCGACGGACGAGGCGGAAGCGACCAATCGACGGTGGCCGTGCAAGCCTTCTCACCTCCTCAGCGGACTTCGGACTGGCGACTGATGAGCCCCTCGACTGCGCCCTCCGCCCGGAGGGAGGTAGCGATGTGCCGTTCCGCGACTGGCAAGGTCCTTTTATTCGGCGGCATCGACAGTCGCAACGCCCTGCAGCAAGACACCTGGGAATACGACGGTGGAGTCTGGACGAAGAGAGCACCCGTGCGAGCGCCGAGTGCTCGCCGGTCGACAATGGCGTTCGACCAAAGCCGTGGCCGCGTCGTGCTTTTCGGAGGCGACGATACGAGCGACACGTGGGAGTTCAATGTATCCGATTGGATTCAGATTGCGACGGTAGTGACGCCTCCCTATCGCAGCAATCCTGCCCTGGCCTATGACTCCAACCGTCGACGCGCGGTGCTGTTTGGAGGAATCGTCACGGGGGTCGCGGGCGCGGACACCTGGGAATGGGACGGTACGGCCTGGGCCGCGCGAACGCCCGTGACGTCTCCCGCGCCCCGCTCCGCGCACTCGATGGCCTACGACCCGGCGTCTCGGGGAGTCTTGCTTTTCGGCGGGGTGGGCTCGGTCCTTTACGGCGACACCTGGCTCTGGAACGGAACAGCTTGGACGCAGCTTTCGCCGGCACTTTCTCCGTCGCCACGCCAGGGCGCTCGCATGGAGGTCGACTCGTTGCGAGGCCGCGTGGTGCTATTCGGCGGCTCAAACGTGAACGGCGACTTCCTGGCCGACACGTGGGAGTGGAGCGGCAGCACGTGGCTGCCCATTTCCAAGTCCGTTTCCCCTCCGCGACGGGCCAGCTGCGGCCTCGCCTTCGAGCCGTCTCGAGGGCACCTGATCCTCTTTGGCGGAATCGACGGCAGCACGACGTTGGGCGATACCTGGGAGTTGCCGGGCGCGCGCACCTTGGACGATCCGCCGCTGGCGAGCACCGGGTTCGCTCAACTGTCCCTCGTGAACGGTCTGACGCAACTTGCCGGCGCCGGCTTCGATGCCGACGGGGAACCTCTCGCCTACGCGTGGCGCCGTTCGGGCGGTTCCGGCCCCGGGGCGGCGCTGGACGATCCCTCCGCCGTCTCGCCAAGCTTCCGGCCGCCTGCGCTGGGCACGTACGACTTCGCGCTGGACGTGACCGACAGCCAGGGCGCGACGCGGTCGGCGACGGTGACGGTGCAGTCGGTGTCGTCCCTGGAGGCGAAGCGAGGGTGGACGCCCCTGGTCTCGGCGTCGTCGCCGGGCGCCGACACGCTCGGAATGGTATACGACTCAGCCCGGCAGCGGACGGTCCTTCTGCGGCAGGGGGCGCGGGAGACTTGGGAACTGGTCGCCGGCCAGTGGGTTCGGCGTTCACTCCCGACTCATCCGTCGGGCCGCGGCGGTGCCGCCATGGCGTACGATTCCGCTCGCCGGCGGACAGTGCTTTTCGGAGGTAGCAACACAGACGAGACGTGGGAGTACGACGGGAACGATTGGGTCCGAATCGTGGCCGTGCCCTCGCCTGCTGCGCGGACCAACGCTGCCCTGGCGTTCGACGAGGCCAGGGGCGAGGCTGTGCTCTTCGGCGGTTCGGGAGCGTCGCTGCTTGCCGACACCTGGGTCTGGAACGGCTCCGTCTGGAGCCGGCGCCAGCCGTCGACCGCTCCGGCCCCGAGATCCCAGCACGCGATGGCCTATGACGCCGTGCGTCATGTCGTCGTCCTCTTCGGCGGTCTCCTCGTCTCCGGCTCCGTCAACGACACCTGGGAGTGGGACGGCTCTTCCTGGACGCGGCGTACGCCGCCAGTGTTCCCGGCGCCGCGCTGGGCCCACGCGATGGCCTTCGACAGGGCCCGCGGGAAGGTCGTCCTTGCAGACGGACTCACCTTCAACGGGCAACCCCACACCGCGACGTGGGAGTGGAACGGATCGGACTGGCGGCCCATCCCGCTCGAGTCGTATCCGCCTTTCCGCTCCGGACACGGATTGGCCTACGACTCCGCGCAGGGGCAGTTGGTCCTCTTTGGCGGAACCTACTCCTCCACCAGCTTCTCCGACACCTGGACGCTGTCCAGCGGCCGCACGCTGAACTCCTCGCCGACCGCCTCTGCCGGAGTCGCGCGCATTACGACGGTGGGCGTGCCCGTCACTCTGGCGGCGAGCGGTTCGGACCTGGACGCAGACCTCGTCTCCTACTCCTGGTCCCGTGGGGGAGGCAGCGGCTCGCCTGTGGTGCTGTCGGGTTCTTCATCCTCCACGCCCAGTTTCACGCCCTCGTCCGCCGGCTCCTATGAACACGTCGTGACCGTCGCCGACGGCAGAGGAGGACTCGCCACCTCGCCCGTGACGGTCTTCGCCGTCGGTCCCCAGGGCCCGCAACGAAGCTGGCAGCGGCTCTCCCTCCAGGTGTCGCCCACTCCGCGCGAGGACTTCGGTTTCGACTACGACTCGCTCCGAAACCGGACCCTTCTCTTCGGCGGTGCCGATGACACGGGGTCCCGCAACGACACGTGGGAGTTCGACGGTACGAACTGGCTGGAGCGGCACCCACCCGCGTTCGATCCGGTGCGGGCGCGGCCCGTGCTGGCGTTCGCGCCGGGCCGTGGACGGGCCCTGCTCGTGGGCGGCGAATCCAACGGAGGCGTCGGCGACACCTGGGAATACGACGGCGTCAACTGGGTACAGTTCCTGGCTTCGAACCTGCCCCAGATCTCCTCGGGTGCCGCCATCACTCACGACTCCTACCGCGGCCGCACGCTCCTCTTCGGCGGCTACGCTCCGGCTGGCATCGCGCTGGGAGACACCTGGGAGTGGACGGGCGGCGCGTGGCTGCTGCGCGCGCCCTCGGGCGCGGTGCCCGCCCCGCGGGCCAAGGCGCGGCTCGCCTATGACGTCTCGCGCCATCGGGCCGTGCTCTTCGGGGGAGTCTCACGCCTCGGCGCCATCCTGGGCGACACGTGGGAGTGGGACGGCACG
>JACQFU010000460.1 GCA_016199905.1 Candidatus Wallbacteria bacterium | reverse complement strand
ACACTGGCGCCGTCACAATCGCAGCCACAGGTGAGGACGGCGCCATCACGGTCGGCGCGACGTCGAATCCAGTTCCTCGCCCCGGCCAGATTTGCTTTGACGTGAACAACAACGGCACGCCTGCTGAATCGGCAGACATCACCTATCTTCTGAACAAGTCGATCAATCGCGTGGTGACTCGCAACAGTGTCACCACCGACTTCCGCGTCTGCCCCGCCGGGACGAACAACAACGGAGACCAGACCTGCTTCGATATCAATCAGAACGGGACGCCCGCGGAGTCTGCCGACATCACGTATCTCTTGAACAAGTCGATCAATCGGGTGGTGACCCGCAACAGCGTCACCACCGACTTCCGCACCTGTCCGGCCTACACGGGTCCGTGATGACGGCTCAATCGAAACTGACAGCCAAGTTTTCCGCAATCCAAGAACCTAACTCGACAACGAGAGGAGACCTATCAATGAGTCGGTACACGGGAGGGATTCAAAGGACAGCGTTGCGAACAATCGGATTGTTCGCTGTGCTCGGGTTGTTGGTGGCCACTCCGGCCTCAGCGGACGGCACGCTAGCGTTCCAGTCGGGCGTCTCCGTCGACATCAGCGGCACGGCCACGATTAATCTGGTGTTCACGTCTACTGGATCGGGTGCGCAGACTTCAGGCCCCATAGCCGTGATAACGGTTCGAGGACTCTCGGCTGGCACTGCCGGCTTGGTGCTTAGCAGGATTGACGCGAGCGATGACATCGGCACGGTTCCGGTTACCGCCGGCGCCGGCAGCGTCACCGTCAACGCCGCCCCTCCTCCTCCTCCAACCTGGGTTACCACGGCTGGCGCCTTGACCGCGGGTACTCAAAGCAGTGCCTACAGTCTGCAACTGTCTGCAACCGGTAGTCCCACTCCGACCTACGCGGTACTGTCGGGCACTCTGCCGGCCGGCATCACGCTTTCGACGGCGGGTCTCTTGAGTGGCACCCCGACCGGCTCCGGTGACTTCTCGTTCACCGTTCGCGCCACGAACACCGGCGGCAACTCCGATCGTGCGTTCACTCTGCATCTGGCAGGAAATGGCAACACGGCTCCGTCGTTTACCACGGCGGCTGGCGCTCTAACTGCCGGACAGGTCGGGGCGGCCTACTCGGCGACCATCGCAGCGAGCGGAACACCGAACCCGACGTTCTCCGTGACTACGGGCTTGCCTCCCGGTTTGACCCTCGCTTCATCGGGAGCGATCACCGGATCGCCGACTGCTCAGGGCACGTTCACCTTCACCGTGACGGCGACGAACATCGTCAGCACAGCGACGCGGCAGTTCTCGATTCTCATCGCCGCTGCCCCGGCGGTTCTCACGGCCCGCATCACGGCCACGGGTGGCGCCCCGGGCGCCATCTTGCTCGATGGCACGGCCAGCACCGGCGGCCCGACTTCGTTTACTTGGTCCCTGGTGTCGGGACCCTCCGGCGCCGCTCCCTTGTTCGGCAACTCGATCGACTTCTCGGGCCGTGCCAACCTGTTCGTCCCCGGAACGACAACCGCCAAGACCTCGTTCTTGGCCAGGGCCGCCGGCACCTACACGTTCCAGCTCGATATCACAGGCGGCTCGAGCAGTACCACCAACACCCAGGCCATCGCTACAATCGCCAACGTCCCCCCCAAGGCCATCGCCCTGCCCGGCGACGTGATTGTTCGACGAAACGCCCTGGCTGCGACCACATTCACCCTCGACGGCCGCAGGTCGTTCGATGCGAACCGCCTGGACACCGGCGTGACCTACTCGTGGTCCAATGACGGCGGATACACGATCTCGCCAAGCACGGGAGCCACGGCCACGATTTCGATTCCTGCCGGAAACTCCACAACCTTTGGAACCGTTAGCCTGACCGTCACCGGTGATGGTACGACGAGCAACACGGACACAGACAGCTTCACGGTCCTGGCCGCTGCGTCGATTCCGCCACAAGCCAATGCAGGGTTCTCGAGAACGATCGTGACGACCGCTTCGACGGTGTCCGTCCAGCTGTTTGGTCGTGACAGCGCGACTCCCGGAGCTGGAGCGGCCACGTTCGCTTGGACGCAGATCGACACCAGCGCTCCTTCGGTTGGCACGATTACCGCTACGACGGACCCGTCCATCACGCTCACCTCGGCCACCGAGCCGGGCATTCTCTACGCTTTCCGGCTCAGGTTGACCCAGGGCGGCGTGAGCGACACGGACGACGTCGCAGTTCGGGTCGTCAAGGTCAGTGCCGGCGTAGCTCCCACCGCCCGCTTCACGATCACTCGGGCCGACGCCGTCGCGGTGAACACCGCCATTCCCACACCTGTTGCGCCGATCGCCGCGGATATCACGGTGGTCAACGCGACCTCCATCCCTGTCGTTCGGCTCGATGCCTCGACAAGCTCCAACGCCAACGTCTACACCTGGGCGCTTGTCAGCGATGCGGGGCTTGCCTCCTCCGGTTCGGCTCCGAACACACCGGGTGCGACGTTGAGTGCCCAGACGGGAGCGCAGGTCGATCTGCTCATCAGCAGGACGGGAACGTTCAACTTCTTGCTGACCACTCGTAACACAACCAGCGGGAAGACTGCGACCCGCAGGGGACGTGTGACGATGCGCTCCTCCACGACGCCGCTGGCGTTCTCTTCCACAACGGCCACCTACGGCGGCCAGACCATCACGTTGCTGACGAAGCCGCTTCCCGCGGCGACCTCGGCGACGACAGTGACTCTGACGGCCGCTACCTCGGGCGGCACGGCTCCCGTGTCGTTCACCTGGGTTCAGTTGACGGAGGCGCGAGCCCACGCCATCTTGTCCCAGCGCTTGGGGTCGGAAGATGCCGCGGCCCGGAATAGCGCCCTCCTGCGAGGTGGCTCTACGCCTCAGTTGGCCGACTTCTCCGACGTCAAGACCGGGGCATCCATCACGTTCAATCTGTTGCCCGCAGGCGGCACAACGGGTGACCCCGTGGTTGGCGGCGACTATGTGTTCCTCGTCACGGCGCAGGATATGGACGGAGTGACCGTAGAGAAGATCTTCACGGTTCCGGTCACCGACGGAAAACGGGCGCCTCTGGTTCCTGCCATCGCCGCCTTCCTGGCAACGGAGACGGACGAAGGGTTGGTTCTCGTAGCCAGCGGCGCGAAGCTGATCAACGGCGACACGAACACGTTGACGGTCGATGCCAGCGGATTCACGGATCGCGTTTCCGGAAAGACGCTGGGCCAGCTGATTGCGGCCGCAGGAAGCAAGTCGTTCATCCAGTGGTCGTTCGTCAACGGCACGATCGATCTGTCGGATGCGTGCGTGACCGCCAACGCTTTCAACTCCGGTCGAGGCAACCCGAAGTTGACCAAGGTTCTGACTGCCGTCGAGGCTGCCAGCAGCCCGTCGTTCCGGCTGAGCATCACCTTTGACAACGGAGCGCAGGTGAGCAACAGCAACATCGACTCGACGCTGACGGGCAGCACGTCCTCGTCAGTCCCCCCCGGGACGACTGCCGCAGATACCGGCGGTCTTTGCGCGATGCGGCGCGACGGACAGCACAGTGCCGGGATGCACTTCCTGGACCTGATGGTCCTGCTGCTCCCGATGGGCTTGTTGCTGAGGCGTCGGAATCCGCTGTGCCGGCAGGAAGTCCAGAAGTAGAAGAGAGTCACACCTAAGCCTGGATCGGGGCTGGACTTCCTCTCGGAGGTCCAGCCCCTTTGTCATCCCCGCATCCGCGACCTGGAGTGCAATCACGGTATGAACAAGCACGGCCCCCATTCCCGGCGACTCATGGCAATCCTCGCCGCGCTGGCGGCGCTGGTAGCGCCGTTGGCGGCGTCTCCATCTGCAAGGCTGGAGGTGGTCGGGGGCACGGTCGCTCCCGGCGGGACAATCCAAATCCGAGTGCTGTTGAAGAACCTCGCCACGCCGGAGCTGGTAACCGCTCGATACGAGCTACGCTACGATGCTAGGTTGCTCGGGTTCGTCCACGCCAAGCCTGGGGCTGCCACCGTCGACACCGGCAAGCAGTTGTTCTTCAACGGCGAGCAGGGAGTCGTCTGGAGTACCATCGCCGGCACCCTGGATCCCCTTCCAGACGGAGAGCTGGGCAGCTACTGGTTCGCCGTGTCGCGCTCCGCCGCCACCACAGGGACTCCCATTCTCTTCGCGTCAGCAGATGCTTCAGATGTGGCACCGGCGCTGAAACCACTCGAGTTGGCCGGAGGGCGTGTTGAGATATCCACCTCCGCACCCGGCCGGGGGAAACTCGAACTGCGCGCCGGGCTCGCTCTAGTATCGCTTCCAGTGCATCCGGCCGACCCGAAGGAGTTACCCACATCGCGCGGATTGCTGAGAACTTTGGGAGCGCATTGGGTCGCACGTCCGGCGCCCAGTTGTGCGGGCGGCCCCGGGGGGTGGCAGGTTTGCTTCGAGAGCTGCGGACCCGACTTTCTGCTGGAGGCGGCGGGGGCTTTGCTGATTTCCGCACCTGGCGATAGGACAATCGAACTGACCGGTGTGCCGTGGCCAGAATTGCAGTTGCGCAAATCGCTCTGCGGTCCCCTGGATGCGCTTGGTTTTCCGGGCGGGTTGCCCAGACTCACCTGGCAGGAGGTTGCGTCAAGGACCGGCGCATCGCGACTCTGGGCAACGGGCGCAGCCGACCCAGGCCGTCGCGCCCTGGGCGAGGTCTGGCCTCAGGCCCGAGCAGCGGTGCCGCCGTGGGAAGCCGCCGGGTGCCTGGTTGAGTTGCAAGGCCGCCGCGAGGTGGATCTCTTGAAACTACGCTGAGCCCGAAGGTGGCGGCCGGCCGCCGCAGTCGACTCCCGTGTAGGACCTCAAGGTTTCGATGGCGTGGGGCAGAATCGGGAACACCACGTCGAGCGTCTCCCGGACGGCCTTGGGGCTTCCCGGCAAATTCACGATGAGCGTCTTGCCGCGGATGCCGGCGATTCCTCGCGTCAGCATCGCCATCGGAGTGATGCGCAGCGACGCGGCTCGTATCGCTTCCGGGATACCCGGCACGTTCCTTTCGATGACGCTCGAAGTGGCCTCCGGCGTCACGTCCCGCTGAGTGAAGCCAGTGCCGCCACAAGTGAACACCACGTCCACTCCAAGTCCGTCGGCGAAGGCCTTTATCGCGGAGGCCAGCGCGCCCGCGTCGTCGGCCTCTATCCGGCGCTCCACAACCCGAGCGCCCGCGGCGGCGAGGGCTTCCTCCAGCCACTTTCCGCTGGCGTCGGCGCGTTCGCCTCGAGAGCCTTTGTCGCTAGCGACCAAGATCGCGACGCGGGCGCCGTCCAGGCGGATCGTCTTCTCCTCCACGCACTCACCTCCGGGGCCGGCGAGGACTCTAGCACAGGCATCGTGATAGGATCGCCCGGTCTCTCGGACGCGTATCTTCACTGCAACCGCATGATTGCCTTCATCTGTGCCACGACCTTGCTGGGTCTATTCGTCGGAAGTGTGCTGGCGACCTGGATTGATAGGCTTCCCTACGAGGACATCGAGACCTCGGTCCGGCTTCCGGCGCTGGGGTGCCGGCCGTTCCAGTGGCGGCGACAATCGTCGCCCGGCATCGCACGGCGCGCCAGCGGCGGGCATGCGACGCTCGGGGGCGCGCGCACCGATCCGTGGCTGAGGCGGCGGCAGAGCTATCTCGATCGCAACCGGTTCATGGAAGAGGACTACCATCGGTTGCCCTGGTATCGCCGCCTTCCGGTGCTGTCGCTGTTCTTCGATAGCCAGCCTCTTTCGCTGAAGTGGTACGACAAGGTGCCGCTGCTACCGTACTTCGTGTACGCCGTGAAGTTCTCCAACTACCGCGCATTGCGTCCCGGAGCTACTTGCCTGCACTGCGGCCGCCGTTATGGGCTCTGGGACTATTTGCCGCTGGCCTCGCTCATCAGGAATCAGCTGCGCTGCAAGGACTGCGGAGCGAAGCAAGGTTGGCTCCGGCCGCTGATCGAGGCGACGACCGCGGCGATGTTCGGCGTGCTGGCGTGGAGGTTCGGGCCGACCTGGCTACTGGTCGGATATCTGCTGCTGGCCGCTT
>JACQFU010000459.1 GCA_016199905.1 Candidatus Wallbacteria bacterium | reverse complement strand
CAAGCCCGAGATCCTCGCCGACGCGACCCTCGCCTTGGTGGACAAGGAACCCACGCTCCGCACAGGCCGCGCCTGGATCGACGAGGAAGTGCTCCGGGAGGAGGGCGTCACCGAATTCTCGAAGTACTCCTGCGTCGCGGGGGGCGAGCCGATGCGGCTGCCGTTCTGAGCCTCAATCCCCGGCCAGCTCCTGGAACAGATGGATGATGCCGGCGATCGACTTCTTCCAATCGCCCAGGTGCAAGCTCTCGTTCTCGGAGTGGGCGTTGGTGTAGGGGTCCTCGATGCCGACCAGCAGCGCGGGCACTCCGCCCAGCTCCCGGCTGAACGGCTCCACGAACGGTATCGAACCGCCGCAACCCGTGAAGACCGCCGGGCGTCCGTAGCCCTTGGCTAGCGCGCGACGCGCAGCCTCGAACGCCGGGTGCTTCGTGTCGGTGGTCCACCAGTTGCCGGAGGTCTCGCGATTCACCGAGACTTCGACACCCCAGGGCGCGTTCTCGCGCAAGTGACCCTCCAGCAGATTCAAGGTCTCCTCCCTCTCCATGTCGGGGACGATGCGAATGCCGACGCGGGCGGAGGCGCGTTCTACGATGACGTTGCGCCGCTCTTTCATGTTGGCGGCCTCCATCGCGTTGATGGACAGGGCCGGCAGCCGCCACATTTTCTGCAAGATGTTCTTGGCCCCGCCCTTCCCCATCACGCGGGACGAAGCGACGATCCCGGCCTGCTTGCGGAACTCCTTCTCCGAGGGGTTCAGCCCGTCCAGCATCTTCTTCTCGTCGGCCGTGAGGGGACGGACCTTGTCGTACATGCGCGCAATGGCGATGTCTCCGTCTTTGTCCGTGAGCGTGGCCAGGAGCTTCACTAGCGCCATCGCGGCGTCCGGCGTCGGCCCGCCGTAGCCGCCGCTGTGAACGGACTGGCGCAGGCTGCGGACCTCCACGTCGACGGCGACCAGTCCGCGCAGCGACGTCGTGATCGACGGCACGCCGGTCTCGAAGTTGGAGGTGTCGGTCAGCACCATCACATCGGCCGCGAGCTTCTTGCGGTACTTCTTGAGGAACGCCGTCAGGTGCGACGAGCCGATCTCTTCCTCGCCCTCGATGATCAACTTCACGTTCACGGGCAGCGACTTGACCGCCCCAATATAGGAGTCGATGGCTGAAGTGAGTGCTACGACTCCGGCCTTGTCGTCGGCGGCGCCGCGGGCGTAGAGCCGTCCGTCCTTCCCCAGAGTGGGAGTGAACGGCTTGGTCTTCCACAGCGACTCGTAGCCCGTCGGCTGCACGTCGTGGTGCGCGTAGCAAAGCAGCGTCGGCCGGCCCTTGGCACGGCACCATTCGCCGTACGCGTACGGGTGCGCGTCCTTGAGGTCGATGACCTCCACGTTCTCGAGCCCGCGGCGCTTCATGATTTCCGCGGTCTTCTCCGCCGATTCCCGAACGTGGCCCGCGCAGCTCTGGTCTGCGCTGATGCTGGGAATCCGGACCAGGTCCTTGAGGTCTTCCAGATAATCGTTCTCGAGTGATTTGAAGCGCTTCAGGGCAAGCTCGGTGTCGTTCATGCGCCCGACTCTGCCATGCCCCCTCCGCGAGTGTCACCAGAATTCCGGAGCGCTACCTCAGCAACGCGCAGAGGATCGCCACGATCCGGAAGAACGCTCCCAGGGCGTACCAGCGCCGGTCGGTCCAGAACAGCGGCACCCAGTAGAGCCGGCAGCGCGTTTCGCCATAAACGTCCCGGCCGTCCGCCAGCCCCTCCACCAGCGTCGCCAGCTCGCCGCACACCAGCTCCAGCAGGCCCTCGCCCAGTCTCGCGTCGCCGGCCGCCGGTGCGCCAAGATACCCCAGTCCCGGCCCTTCCTTCAGCGCCGTGCTCGGACGGATGTCGAGCAGCTTCACGGAGAACGGCGCCAGCCGGCGGTACTCGTCGGTCACCAGCTCGGGTTTCAAATGCAGCATCAGCGACGTTTCGAAGGCACCGGCGTGATAGTCGCGATTGAGCGGCAAAGGAAGCTCCGCGATGCCGGCCGCGGCCAGCTTCGGGGCGATCCGGTCGTTGTACTCGCCCAGGAACAACCGCTCCACGACGGCGCCGAAGGGAGCGATCGCGCGCACGCCGCGCCGCCTCAGGCGCACGCACGCTTCCTCCAGCGCCACGTTGTGCGCCGGGCCGCCGTGGCCGTTGAAGAAGACGACGTTCTTGAAGCCCTCCCGGCCCAGCGAGCGGCCGATGTCGACGGCCACGTCGCGAATCACACGCTGCCGGATCTCGATGCTTCCCAGATAGGCGAACGTGTCCGTGCCGAGGGGCACGCGAGGGTAGAGCACGATTCGGAGCAGTCCCGGACGGCGCCTCTCCAGCTCGCCGGCGGCGCCCATCGCGAAGGCCTCCGCGTCGAAGAGGTCGCAGCCCAGCGGCAGGTGCGGCCCGTGCTCCTCGATGGGCGAGATCGGCACGAAGACGATCGTCTGCTCGCGCGGCAAGTCGAGCAGCGCTCGCCAGGTCAGCTCTTCGAGTCGCAGCAGCGGAGACACGGCCCGGCAATGGTATCACGGGCTGCTCCACGGGCCGTCCGGGCAATTGACGATCCCGGCGGGAACGGTCATGATGTTCGGCGTCCCGCAAAACCGGCAGTCCACGGAGGCGATCGGCTTGATCTCGATGACGCGCATCTCGGCAATTCTGCTCCTGTCGATGCTGGCGGCTGCCCCGGCGCTCCAGGCGCAAACTCTCAAGGAATGGACCATCGTCGGCTATTTCGTCGGCGACGACAACAAGAGCCCGATCCTGGAAGAGAGCCAGGTCAAGAACATCGACGAGCTGTCCCAGCGCGGCTCCGGCGATGCCTACGACGTCGTGGTGCAGGTGGATCGCAGCAACAAGATCAACGACTACCTGCGAAGCCGCTACAGCGACCCCGACTACTCCGGGGCCAAGCGGTACTTCATCCAGCCAGACAAGTGGACGGTCGAAGCGAAGCTTGGCGAGGTCAACATGGGCGATCCGGCCGCCTTGCTCGACTGTCTGAAGTGGGCCGCCAAGAGCCACCCGGCAAAGCACTACCTGCTGGTCATCAACAGCCATGGCAGCGGCACGCTCTCCTGGCGCGGACCGGGCAGCACGGCCGACTCCCAGCCCGGCCGGGTCCTCCTGCCGGTCAGCAGCTACGTCGCCTACGACGACACCGACAACGACTGCCTCACCATCTTCGAGCTGGGCAAGGCGCTCGAGGCCTTCGCGGCATTCAACGGCGGCAAGAAACTCGACATGATGGCGCTGGACGCCTGCCTGGCGGCCAGCATCGAGGCGCTGTTCCAGTTTCGCGACGGCGTCGACACTCTGGTGGCCAGCGAGAGCCTGGTCCCCGGCCACGGGTTCGCTTACTCGTCCATCGTCTCTGCCATCGCCGCCAACCCCGCCATCGCCCCGGACGACCTGGCCGGCATCATCACGAAATCGTTCATCGACAGGGCCGACTCCGGAAATGTTCTGGGCGCTTATCGCACCGCCGGGGCGGAGGATGTGCGCGCCGCCTGCGACGGCCTCGTCCGCGAGCTCAGGACGGCCGCCAAGGAAACCGGCAAGGTCTCGATCCAGGGGCTGACCGCCTTTGCCGAGGACAAGTACTGGGACCTGGAGCGGATCGCCGACGCCCTCATCGCCGGACGATCGAACACCGGGGGCGCCGCCAACGCAAGTCAGGTCGTGGCCGCCGCGCAGAAGCTGAAGAGCGCGATCCGGGCGTGCCGGGTCAGCCTCTGGTACAGCGGCAGCTTCGCCGAGCAAAAGGTCGGCGGTCTCAGCATCTTCTGGCCAGGCAAGGACGACTACGCCCGCTACCGCAACTTCTACAAGGCAACGGCGTTTGCGGCGGCCGGCCTCTGGGACGACTACCTCGACTGGTACGAGCTGGGGATGCAGTGACGGGGAGCGCTTGAGCGGCTCCGGCACCTTCGCTCAGGAGGGCTATCGCTACCGGCTCGAGTGGGGGCGGCGCCGAT
>JACQFU010000487.1 GCA_016199905.1 Candidatus Wallbacteria bacterium | reverse complement strand
GCGGCGATCGCCGCGGCGTTGATGGTGGGGGCCGTCAGTCCGAGCGGCAGCGGGATCGGGGGCGGGGGATTCCTGGTCTACTGGTCGGCCAAGGATCGCCGAGCCTACGCGCTCGACTTTCGCGAGACCGCGCCGGCGGCCCTGGAGGCGCGGATGTTCCTGCGGGATGGGAAGGCGGATACGCACCTGTCGCAGCGCGGCGGACTTGCGGTGGGCGTGCCTGGCGAAGTGGCGGGCTTTCGCGAGGCCAGTCGTCGATTCGGCCGGGTGCCGTGGCGTCGCCTGGTGCTTCCAGCGGCGGCGGCGGCGCGGTTCGGCTTTCGCGTCACACCGCACACGGCCGAGGACCTGCGGGAGGTGGAGAAGGAGATGGGCACGGCGCCCGGTCTCGTGCGCATCTATTCGCGGGACGGGAGACCGCTCGAAGCGGCCGAGTTCCTGCGGAACCCGGACCTTGCGGCGACGCTGGACACGATCGCCGGCGACGGCGGCGAGAGCTTCTACCGGGGGGAGGTAGGGCGCCGCATCGTCCGGACAGTCCGGGCGGCCGGCGGGGTGATGACGGCGGCAGACCTGGCCCGGTATCGCCCGACCTGGCGAGAGCCGGTACACGGCACGCATCACGGCCTCGACGTCTACTCGATGCCGCCGCCCTCCTCGGGAGGCGCCATCGTGCTCGAAGTGCTCAACACGCTCGACCTGCTCCCGGTTGACTGGAAGCATCCGGATGCTCCATCGACTCTTCATTTTATCGGCGAGGCCGAAAAGCATGCCTTCTCGGACCGCGCGGTCTGGTTCGGCGACCCCGGGTTCGTCCGTGTGCCCTTGGCGACGCTCACATCGCGAGAGCATGCCCGGCGGCTGGCGGCGCTCATCCGGGCCGGTCGCACGGCGCCGGCCGGCGCCTACGTACATCAGCTGCCGGCCGATTCGGGCACGACCCACGTCTCCGCGATGGACGCGGAGGGGAACGCGTGCGGCCTGACCTCGACCATCAACACGGAGTTCGGATCTCTGCTGGTCGCCGACGGGGCAGGCATCATTCTGAACGATCAGATGGACGACTTTTCCCATCCGGCGATGGTCGTGGGCGGAAGCGGCGGCCCGCACATCATCACGGGGACGCTGCGCGTGCTGACCTGCGTGGTGGACGGCGGCCTGGACGTGGGCGAAGCGCTGACGCATCCGCGCGTCCACCACCAGTGGTCGCCCGACGCGCTGCGGCTGGAAAGGGGGATTCCCGCGTCCACGGTCGAGCGTCTTCGGGCAATGGGACACAACGCATCCTATGAATCTCCAGACAGCGCCATCCAGGCCGTCGTGGCCGTTCCCGGCGGCTTCCGTGCCGCCAGCGACCCGCGCAAGGGCGGGCGGGCAGCGGCGTGGTGAAGGCGGGGGAGGGAATACGGCGTCCCGGGAACGACGCACCGCGGGACAACCCGGCCGGAGAGCCCATCGAGCGAGGCAGTCTGCGACTCACGGTCACGGTGGTTGCCAAGGTCTGCAGCCCGACCCGTTCCAACACGATGGGCCTCCATCCGGACAGAGGCCCTGTCGCCGAGGATTACTTGTAGGACCGGGACGCCTTGTCGAACCTCATCGTGGCGCCCTTCTCCTTCCACCAGGCGGCGATAGCTGCGGCGGCCGGTTTGCCCTCCGGACTCTCGACGTCGAGGGTCCCACCCTGGACAGGTTGGCCCTTGAGACCGAGTAGGAAGCCGAGGGCTTCGTTGCGCAGAAGACGCGGGGCCTTTCCGGCGAGGAGCTCGACCAGCCTGCCCACGGCGGCAGGGTCGCCCGAGCTGGCCAGCGCTTCGGTAAGCCGGAAGTGGACCCAGGGGTCCTCCTCCTTGCCTTGGAGCGCTCGTTGCAAGTGGGGGATGGCGCTAGGGTCGGCCAGTTGCGTCAGGGCGCGCGCGACGTTTTCCTTCACGGCATCGGAGGGGTCCTGCAGTCTCTTGAGCAGGATCTCCACGGCGTGGGGGTCCTTCGAATCGCCCAGCTTCAAGGCGGCGGCGGCGCGAACGTTGGCGTGGTCGTCGCCCAATGCGGTCTCCAGGTCCTTCATCGAGCCTCCGCCGAAGCCGTGTTCTTCTGCGCCGTGCGGTTGGGCCGCATCCTCGTGATGGGCGGCGGCTTCGTCGTGTTCGTGCTCCGGGATCTGAAGGCGCTGGAAGGCGAAGAGGCCCAGATAGGCCACGCCTGTCACGATGCCGAGTGCGCCGGCCAGCGCGACCGCCGGGTGCTGGCTATCTCGCAGCTTCTTGTACAGTCCGGCCACGATGAGCGCCAGCGCGAAGAAACACATGATCGTCGGGCCGCTGGGACGGTCGTAGGAGAAGAGCAATCCCAGCGCGCTGACGAGAGTTCCCAGTGTCCAGCTGATGGCCAGCCTTTTTCCGATGGTCTCGGCGAACATCACGCCGAAGACCGCGGGCGCGACCAAGTAGCAGAAGACCAGCAACACGCCGGCGATCTGGACCGAGCTGGTGATGACGACGCCGAAGGACAAGTAGAACAGGAAGTCCCAGAATCTCACCGGGATGCCCTGCTCGAAGGCCTTCTCGTGGGAAAACTAGATGAGCAGGAACTTCTCCCGGAAGACGTAGTGGAAGAGGCCCAGGAGTGAATAGAGGAAAAAGGTCTTCTTGACCTGGTAGGGCGTCACCCAGACGATGCTCCCGGCGAGGAGGTCCTGGAGGTGTTCGGCTCCGTGGGGCGCGATATCCGCCACGAGGATGGCCGCTGCGGCCGCGATGGCGTACGTCAGGCCGATGATGGCCTCCTGGGGAATGCGCTCGTGTTTGGTGCGGGTGAGCGCGAAGGTGCCGGCTCCGAGGACCGCGAAGCCCAGGGAGAAGAGGTAGGCCCCCGTGGAGTGGACGTCGTATCCCATCAGGTAGGCCACCGTGGCGCCCAGAGCGGCGATCTGGGCCAGCGCGATGTCGACGAAGATGACCTTCCTGGCCAGAACGTGGATGCCAAGGTATCCGTGGATTCCCGTCAAGATCACGCAGGCCAGGAATGGGAGGAAGAGGACGCTGAGTTGCTGCGAGATCACTTTCCCGCCTCCGCGAGCTTCGATGTCACGTAGTCGAAGAGCTGGATGTAGGTGGCGACGCCGTTGACTTGATTGACGGTGGAGGGCATGACCAGGACCTTCGCGCCGGTCTTGGAAGCGATCAGGTTCGGAGCGCGATCGTCATAGAACGGCTGGGTTCCGATGACCTTGACGTTGCGCGCTTTGATGAGCGCCACGACGTCCACCATGTGCTTGGCGCTGGGGGGGATGCCCAGCTTGGGCTCGACGTACTCGGCGATCTCCAGTTTGAAGCGGTCGGCGAAGTACGAATAGTTCTTGTGGTACATCACGATCGGCTTGTTTCGCATTGGCTTCAGAAGCCCCAACCAGCCGCCGAGTTTGGCGCTGGGGTTGGATTGCAGGAAGCCGTCCAGCTCACCGGAGCGCGCCATCCGGTCGAGCTTGGCGCCGCCGACCATATCGACCAGGTCCTTCCCGAAGAGCTTCTCGTAGATCTGTTGCGTGAACGCCGCGACGTTGGCGTCGTAGACGGCAGCGCCGGCGGGGTCCTTCTGCTTGAGCGCCGACGCCAGGTGAGCCGCCACCAGGATGCCGTTGAGCGGATCGAGCATGTAGTGCGGATTGCCGAACGGATGGATGTCGCCCTCCGCGCGGGTGACCTCGCCGGCCGGCAGCTCCAGCACAGGGATTCCGGCCGAGCAGTCGACGTATCCGGCCGTTCCGACCGCGATGCCCGCGTTGCCTGCGCCGCCCAGCAGCGGGGGCACCCAGCCGATTTCCAGTTCCAGGCCCGTGACGCAGAAGAGGTCCGCTTGGCGCAGCTTGACCATGAAGCTGGGCTTCGGATCGACGAAGTGCGGATCTTGCGAGCCTTTGCCGATGCTCATCACCTCGACGCGATCGCCGCCGACGGTCTTCACCAGATCGGCCAGATCGGGCAGGGAGGCGACGAAGTTCACCTTGGCGAACGCCGTGCCCGCAGGCAATGCCAGCAGCGTCAGGGCGAAGAGGGTCGCGAAAGAAAATCCAAAACATCTCTTGAGTTTCATGGGTATGGCTCTCCTGCTCGATCAGAACTTGTGGGCGCCGTGGGCGCCGAAATTGACTTCGTACTGAACGGTAAACGTGTGCTCCGGCTTGTCGCCCAGGTGCTCTGCGACATCGAAGTCGTACTGGTAGCGGAGCTTCGAGAACTCGCTAAAGTAGTGAGTGATGTTGGGAGAAACGCGCCATCGGCGATCGCGCAACGGATCGAGCGCGTTGGCGCCGTCGCCGTTGGCGTAGTCGAGGCGCAGACCGGCGGTCCATTGTCTCTTGAAACCGTGCATGACCTGCGCGTAGAAGCCCCAGTCGTTCAAGGTCTCGTTGGGAAGCGTGATCGTCGGATCGGTGTAGAGCGGCGACGCCGCGGCGCCGTAGCTGCGCTTCAGGACTTCGGCCTGCCAGGACCAGAACGGCCAGCCGTGGTCGTTGTTCAATGGCTTCCACTTGCCATAGAAGTCGAAGCCGAAGATGCGCGTCCGGGCGTCCTGTCCGGTGGCGTTGGGGCCTGTTTCGAACGAGCCTCCCATCAGGATCGTCATCTCATCGGAGAGATCTCTCGACGTTTCCAGGCGTGTCAAGTACGTCAGATCCCTCAGTCCTCGATCTTGAAAATTTCCAAACGCGTGACCACCGATTTGGTTCTCTTCGTCTCTGCCAGTCAGGTCGTTGGCCCCGCCGCCGCGGAAGCTCTGCATCGACCCTCCAACAGGCGATAGTGCCGTGAAGTAGAGCTTGTAGTAGTCGTCGCTCGGCAAGAGCCAATTGATCTCTGCTCCCGGGGACTTCTGGTTGTCCTTACTGAGCAGTCGGGAGTAGACCACCGGCTGGTTGGCGAAGTCCCACTGGTGAGGATGGCTGTTGTTCAGCCTTCCAAAGTCCGAGAACCAGGTTCCAGCCTTGACCCCAAGACCGTGTCCCAAATTCAGAGCAGTCAGGTATGCCTCCTCGATTTCGACCTCGGTGTCGCCTTTGAAATTGATCTTTGGCACTATCACGAGGTCGCCTCTGAAGTTTTGGTCGACCACGCCTCCCATCACGAATTCCTCGTTGGGCGCCGTGAAGCCGTGATTCTTCGGGTCGTGATCGCCGTGATTCAACCGTCTGAGTTCACTCTCGCTGGCGGTGGAGCCTGTGAGATCGTTGAGCAGGCTGACGCTCAGGTCGATCAGTCGCAAGCGCCCTCCTCCGGCGCCGGATGCAGCGGGCGCGGGTGTCGAGGCGGCAGGGTTCCAGACGATCGCCGGTGTCGGGATTGAGGCTGAAGGCTTGGTCGCGTTCGTGGCGGCGGTGGCCGCCGCGGTGGAAGGCGGAGCAATTGCAGGCGACGGGGCCGCGACGGGCGCGGGCACGCTCCCCGCTCCCTTGGCGCCGCCCATCGCTCCCGAGAACTCGGCCTCCAGCGCAGCCTTCTCGGCGTCGGACAGAGCCCCACCGCCTGAGGCTGCCTGCGGCTGCGACGGGGCGGCGACAGGAGCCGGCCCCGGGAGCTGCGTCTGCGCCGGGAGCTGGGGCCCTTGCATCTTGATCAGCTCGCGCACCTGGGCCTGCAACTCGGCCACCTGCTGCTCCAGTTTCTTTACCCGGTCGGCGCCGCCGGTCGACGCCTGCGCCCCGGAATTCGCCGGCTTGCGTGGGGTCGGCTTGATGCCGGCGGTTTCTGTCGCGAGTAGGACACTCGTCGCGATCCACATCGCCAGTGCCAGAAATGCCAGATTCCTCATCGGTCGTCTCCTTGTGAGTCCAAGTCCCAATTGCGCTTGATCCAGGTACGTTCGAACGGGCAAGGTCCGGCAAACGTGCCGGACTTCAGCGTCGTACCGATCCTCCGAGCACTTGCCAACCCTCTTGGCCGAATGCCGAAACCTGCCCCCTCGGGGGATCGATTACACGCGGATCAGACCTGGGGGGGCGCACGCCCCGGTGGCAAGAGACGATGTTCGCCGCAGACGGCGGGCTCGGGAAACGGTTCGACGGGAACCCAGGAGATCTCGGTCCGTTCGTCGGCGTCCGGACCCTGCGTCGCGGGTACGGAGCCAATATCCGAATGGCAAACCAGGCAATGATTTCCTTTGCCTGAGCAATGCTCCTCGTTCCCAACGCCATCGTGGAGGGCCGACGCGACGTAGGCCAACACGAAGACCGCCATCACAAGCCCTGCGAGCGAGCGCAGGCTTCCCTTGCGGAGGCGAGCAGCGAGTTGCGAGTAGAGGAGAGCGAACAAGGAAACCACCGGCATCTGATGCGAGTTTTCCCGCGGGCCGCGATAGTTCTCCGGGGTAACCGATCGGTAGCCCCTCCCGAAGAGCGCGCCACGATAACACTCGACTGTCGTTCAGTCAAGATTCGCGTAGGCCGCTTCGGCTTTGTCCGAATCGGCGCCGAACCTGACTACACCAGCGGGCGCAAGAAGCTGACCGAACCGATGACCTGCAGCAGCCAGAGCGTCCAGCGCGAGCAGTGATCCGATGGCCCCACTTCCTGGATGGGGTGGCCGTCGGGCGCCAGGCGGATCTTGTACTCGACGGCGGTGCGATTCACATCCTCCAGCCAGTCCGAGACTGCCGCGGACGGGCACCGACCAATTT
>JACQFU010000469.1 GCA_016199905.1 Candidatus Wallbacteria bacterium | reverse complement strand
GGCGATCTACAGGGAGTGGGCTCAGTCCGCGCACGCCCGGTCCTACAAGAGCGACCTCTTCATGCGGCGCGCCTCGGGCTACACGCGGCAAGAGTGCTTGCCGTGTCACGTGCCCGTAACCGCGCAAGAGACGCCGCTGACTACCCGCACCTGGCGCCAGGAGAGCGGAATCGATTGTGTCGCCTGCCATGTCCTGCGAAACGCGGCGCGGGGACCCTACGACGTCGACAGCGCTCACCGCACCGTCCGGGATCCGGCTTTCCTCGACAACCGCGCCTGCCAGCAGTGCCACGGCAACAGCGTTCGCGAGATGGCCGAAGCCCCCAATTTCAAGAACGCGCAGACCTGCCAGCAATGCCACATGCCGCTGGTGAAGCGTCACCTCGCCGTCGGCCTCTACCAGGTCCTTCGCAAGCGCAAGAAGTCGGGCAACCATTCATTCGATCTCGCCGAGTTGCTGCGCGAATCGGCGCGAGTCGACTGGAGTTACGACTCCACCAAAAGGGTCCTTGCCATCACCGTGAAGAACACGGGCGCCGCTCACATGATGCCCACGGGTTCTCACGGCGCCCCCACCATCCGCCTGATCCTCTATCTGGAAAGCGATGAGCCGGGCAAGCCTCCGGTGAAGCGAGTCATGACCTTCGCCAACAAGGACGGCACGGCCGTGGGCCCCGGCGGCAGCGCCACGCTCGAGGTTCCGCTCGAGTTGCTGGTGCCGACGCGATTCAGCGCCCACGCCCGGTTGCTTTTCTACAAGAACGACGAAGTGCCCGAGCCGCAGGCGGAAGTCATGACCCAGAAGGACTTCGGCTTCGAGTACGAGCCGCCCGAAGCCCCGTAGGATCGGGCTTCAGCGCAGGGAGCCCACGAGGTTCCAGATGCTGAGCCCCGTGATCAACGCCCCGACCGCGGTGGCCAGCACCCGAGGCGACAGCAGCCTCGTGACGTAGGCCGCCAGCGGCGCAGCCACGACCCCACCGAGTATCAGACCCGCTATGGCGCGCCACTCGAGCTTCTGCGCCGTCGCCAGAAAGGTGGCCGCTGCCGCCACGGTGACGAAGAACTCGGCCAGATTCACCGAACCGATCACGTTGCGCGCGTGACCGCCCCGGGCCAGCAACGTCGTGGTCACCACGGGGCCCCAGCCGCCGCCGCCGATGGCGTCCAGGAACCCGCCTCCCGCTCCCAGCCCGAGCAGTTCCTTGTTGGAAAGCGGAGGTTTCTGGGGTCGCGGGCGGAAGCTGTTCTTGAGGATGACCAGCCCCATCACGAGCAGATAGAGCGACACGGCGGGGCGCACGATTTTTCCCGGCAGCGACGTCAGGATGTAGGCGCCCGTCACGCCGCCCGCGACACCCGCCACCGCCAGGTAGCGGAACGTCCGCGACTCGACGTGCCCCAGCCACCAGTGCGACAGACCCGACATCGCGGTCGTGAACACCTCCGACAGATGGCAACTGGCGCTTGCCGCGGCCGGCGATAGCCCCAGCCCCAGCAAGCACGTCGTGGAGGTGACCCCGTAGGCCATCCCGAGCGAACCGTCGATCATCTCCGCCAAGAAACCGACGAAGATGAAGCTCGCAAACTCCACATCCATTCTCGAAGCCTCAAGATACCACAGCCTCGGCGAGGCCGGCCCTACGGGGCAGCTACATCAGCGGGCGCAGCAGTTCCGCGAGACCCGTGATGGAGAGGACCTTCAAGGCCCCCTGGACGGCCTCGGGAGCCGGTCCGGACGGGGTGGCTTGCTTGCCGGGGCCGGCGGGGCGATTGGTCCACTCGTCGGACAGCTCCAGGTCCTTCTCGATGCGAAGCCTGTTGCGACGCGCAAAGGGCGGATAGCGAATGACGCACAC
Organism: Candidatus Wallbacteria bacterium; assembly: GCA_016199905.1. Taxonomy (GTDB): domain Bacteria; phylum Muiribacteriota; class UBA6191; order JACPRK01; family JACPRK01; genus JACPRK01. The sequence goes on along the minus strand of JACQFU010000469.1, from coordinate 6,634 downwards.
AGCTTCGCCGTTGATCTGCTCGCTGAGCGGGTCCATGTTGTAGGAGCCGACGACGGCCACCCGATCGTCGAACGTGAACACCTTGGCGTGCACCATCGCGGGGCCATGGTGGACGTAGAGGCGGCAACACGGCAGGTCTCGGAGCATGCCGGCCCACTCGTGCAGGAACGTCGCTTGCGTCACGAGGTGGTCGTAGTTGATCGGCCCGTTGGTGTTCGTCACGAGCTGGACGCCGCGGGCACAGGCGCGTTCGAGGGCCGCGCGGGCCGTCTTCGTGAGGACGATGTAGGGACTCTGGATGTAGAGGCTCTCGCGCGCGGCGTCGATCAGGCGAACCAGGTTCGGCGTGATGTCGTTTTCGCCGCCCACTCGGCTGGTCTTGTCGAGCAGGACGACCGGCGCCGCGCGGTCTCCGTAGAAGGGCTGGTAGCGGTCGTAGGTGCCGATGGCGGCGTTCCGCAGCCCCGCTTGCAAGGCCAACTCCTGGCGCGCCTCGGAGAGCAACGGGGCAGTCCTGGGACCCGGAAGATGCGATGGGTCCGTCGAAATGTCGAGCAGGAAGTCGCCCATCGCGCGGCAGGCGACGTCCAGCTCCAGGCATCGGTCAGCCAAGTCGGCGTCGGGATCGTCGGCGACGAGGCGGTTGTCCCACCGCGCGAACTCGAGGTCGAAAGCTTGCTTGGCTTGCTGGCCGATGACCTGCCCGCGAAGCACCACGTCGGTGTCGCGGAAGACTCTTTGGCCGCCGACCCCGGCGCCGAAGTACTCGGTGGCGATGTTGCGTCCGCCCGTGATGAACCACTCGCCGTCGACCAAGAGAATCTTGTCATGGTTGCTGGCGATGGCGTTGCGCACGTCGACGGGCGCCGTGAGCAGGGCCTTGGGCAACGGTCGGTAGATGCGCACCTGGACGTTGGGTTCGCGCATCAACGCTTTCAAGTACGCAAATCCGGCGGAAGACCGCGCCAGATCGCCGCTGCCGCGACCGTCGATCATCAGTCGCACGGGCAGGCCCAGGTGGGCTTTTTGGCGCAGCAGCCCCAGTAGCGCGCGGCCGAAGATGTCGTCCTTGATGATGAAGGTGCTGACGTCGATGCTCTTGGTCGCGTGCTCGAGCAGGTACCATCGGGCAAACCAGGATTCGGCGTTGTCCGTCAGGACCCGGACGAACGCCTGCTCTCCGCGGCCCCCTGCTGCGAGCGTGTCGAAGACCTGCTCGACGGGCGCAATCGCGTCCTGGGCCGGCAGCGCGGGCGCTACGAACCAGCCCAGGAGACAAGCCAGCAAGACCGGCAGCAGCGAGTATCTTGGCGAGGCGCTCATTGGTAGCCAGAAAGCGGCGGCGCCAAACCTGTCGCCGCCCGACATGCACTACGGCACCGGCTCGGCGATTGTTTCGCGGTTTCCCGGAACGAAGAAACGCCACCGGCGACGCCTCGAAACCTCGTCACCGGTGGCGGTGCGACATTGGCGCTCCCGGAACTGGCGGGACTGGAAGGTGGGAGCTGGACCGAAGCAACGGTGCACCCACGGGGCCCGCCGGCCCCGGCACGCCCTTAATTGGAAGGAGCGGGATTCAGGAAGTACCCGATGTCGATCGTGACGTACGGCTTGTGCACCTCGACGAACGGATAGTGAATCGAGTTTCCCAGCGTATAGAAGAGCAGGTCTTGCGGGATCGGCACAGGGCCCGACCAGGCGCCCGTGATCTCGCAGTCAATCTTCTTCTCGGCCGGCCGGTAGTTGGCTTTTCCGACGGTCCGAATCGAGATGATGCTCTTCAGCGTCATCTCCATGACCTTCTGGCGCATGGTCATTTTCATGTCGCGGACCGGCATCGTGAGGATTTCGGCGGGCAAGCCGTTGGGAACGGCCGGCGCGCGGCCGCGGCCCGCAGGGACCGTGAACGCCAGCTCGACCTTGGAAGCCGTCATGTCCATGTAGGCCAGGAACGCCTCGACGGCGTTCTTGACGGGGTCGCTCAAGAAGCCGCCCGAGAGCGACAACTTGGTCAGGATGTCGACGTTCTGCAAATCGGTGCCGTCGTCGGCCTGCACGCGATTGAAGTGGGCGGTGAGGATGCCGTTTTCCAGGTGGATGCGCTCGCCGGAGATGACGAACCCGCCTCGGCTCGCAGTCTCGACTCGGGCCAAGTCGAACGGTTCGCTCTCGCTGTGGACGATACCCGAGCGAACGTGCCGCTCCAGGGCCGTCAACCAGCCATCAGCCGCGAAACTCCTCGCCGGGAGCGTCAGGACCGCCAGGGACAGAAGGGCAGGAATAGCAAATCTTCTCACGACATCTCCTCCTCGAACGGATACTCCGCATTCTTGTGCTTGTGGAGAGTGGGCGGCAGTATAGGCCCGAAGTGGCTTCCTGTCAACAACGAAGGGTTGTATAGTCGGTCGCGCCCCGCCAACGACGACAGCCACCCTAGGGGGTCTCATGCTTCGCCCTAGCTTGTCCCCGATCGCGGTTCTTTCGGTCCTTTTCACGGTGCTCCTGTGGGCGCCAAGGACGCAGGCGGAGGCGCCGCCGGCACCCGAGAGCCTGCGCCGGCACCTCGTGCCTCAGGCCGACCTGGGCCAGACTCTCGATTGGTCCGAGCCCATGGAGTTCGTGCCGGTCGCGCAGGTCGAGGAGCTGTTGAAGAAGCGCCATGACAAGGCGATGGACGATTTCCGGCGATCGCGGGACGCCGAGAAGCGAAGCTCCGAGCTGCTGCCCGTCACCCATCTGGTCCGCTCGGCCTCGGTGCAGACTCGCGCGCGGGCCGGTTCGGGCTGGTGCCAGGGCGAGCTCGAGCTGGAAGTGGAGGCGATCCAGCCGGACGACACTCTCGTCGCCGTGCTGGGGGGCGAAGTGATCGTCGGCTCGGCCTCCGTGGACGGGGCCCCGGCTCGGATCTCGGTTAGCGGCGGCCCGGCGGTCTCCCAGAATGCTCCCGTCGCGGCCAACGCGCCGGCGCAGGCCCAGCAGATCCAGCAATCGCTCAACCAAATGGCGCAGCAGTCCCAGACGCCGGCCGGCGCCCCGCGTACCGTCGAGGTCGCGATCCGCGGGAGCGGCCGCCATCGGCTGCTGGTCTCCTTCGCAGCGCGCGTGACGGAGGAAGAGTTCTACAGCGTCGTCCGCTTCTCGCTGCCGGGAGTGCCGGCAGCGCACCTGAGCGCGACCGTTCCCGGCAAGCAGGTGAGCGCGTCGATCCTGCCGCCCTGCAAGCTCGCCACGCGTGCGGGCGAGGCCCCGGCGACGACGCTTCTGGAGGCGGACTTGCCGCCCTCGCCGGAGGTCGTGCTGCGCTGGGTCGAGGTCGCCGACGCGGGCGCCGCGCCTGCCCCGGCGCCCGAGAGCAACGCAACGACCGGCCCCGGATTCGCCTCGCGAGTGGACGCGACGATTCTTCACGCCTATGACGCTGGCGAGAAGGGGCTCGCAGGCGAAGTCACGGCCTGGCTGCGAGTGCGTCGCGCCCCGATATCGCAGCTGGAGCTGCACGTCCCGGCGGGCGTGAAGACGCTCGCGCTGGTTGGGCCGCGGAACTGGACGCTGCAGGACCCGGGGCCGGCCGGGAAGGCGCGCTCGGCGCGCTTGCTGCTGCCCGAGAAGTTCACAGGCGACGTCCAGCTCAAGCTCGACTTCACGCTCGACACCCGCCCATCGGGATTCGACACGGAGCTGGCGGCCTTCACGTTGGCGGGACTCGCGCGGCAGCCGGGCTTCGTCGCGGTCACCCGCAGCGCGAACCTTCAATTGGCGTGCTCGGCGCCCGCGGGCGTCGACGCCGTGTCGGCGGCAGACCTGCCTGCCGCGATTCGCCCGTCTCTGGAAGGCGAGGAGCTGCTCTTCCTGTACCGGCGGCCCGATCCGGCGCTGGCGCCGCGGCTCAAGGGGACTCGCTTCCCCGACGCCGCCGTGCTGGCGGCCGTCGTGGACGAGGCGCGCGCCTGGACGCTCTGCGAATCGACTGGCCAGATCGTGGGACGCGTGGCGTACCGGTTCCGCTCCAGCGGCCGGGAGTCGCTGACGCTGGACCTGGCCGGGTTCGAGCGCACGGGCCTGTTCCTCGACGGAAGAACGCCGGCCGCGAGCCAGTCGGGCAAGAGCGGCGTGCAGGTCTCGCTGGCCGACGTGAGAGCGGGGCAGCCCTCGGTGCTGGAGCTGAGGTTCCGCGGGGCGATCCCGCCTCTGGGCCCGAGCGGCCGCGTGCGGCTGGAGCTGCCCGCCATCGACGTGCCGGTGCGCGAGCTGGCCTGGGACGTTTACACTCCGCGAGATTTCGCCTTCACGCCCTTCGAGGGCATCGAGGGGGTGCGGCGGGGCGTCGCCCAGCCATCGGACTTGCTTCATCCACCGGACCCGTCGTGGCCGAGTGCTCCCCAGCAAATGCGCGCCCTTGGTTTGGCTGCCGGAGCCCGTCCCGCCGCGCGAAGCGAGTACCTGGCCTCCCTGCTGGCGCTCTACCCGTTGCTGATGCTGTTCCTGTTCGGCGGCTTCGTCGCTCACGCGCTGAAGCGGCTCCTGATCGACGGCCGCGGGTTCGCCGCCGCGACCGCAGCCGCCGGGCTGGGCGTATTCCTGGCCGTCGCCTACATTCCCTATTACCAGGGAGGAGTCGCCGCCACGCTCGCCGGTTTGACGGTCCACGTGGTCGTGATGCTCGGCACGGCGCTGGTTCGCTGGGGCGCGGGGCGCGGTCGCGCCGCTGCCGCCGGAGCAGCCGTGCTCGTGCTCCTCGCCGCAGCGCCGGAATCGGGCGCGGCCGGCGGAGGCTCACCCCATGAGCGACTTCTGCCGCGCTCCGATCTGCTCGATCGCGTCAAGGAGGCCGGCCGCGCGCAGAACGAAAACTATCTCCGCGAGAAGCTGGCTCGCAACCGGCTGCAGCTGCAGAGCGAGCAACAGCAAAACGCCGCGCCGCCACCCGCAGCGCAGCCCCGGCCGGCCGCCCGCGAGGAAGGACAGGCCGGCGCCGATGTCGACAGCGTAGCGCCGGCCCCGCAGAGCGTGGCGCCGGCCCAGTCGACGGTCCAGATCCTTCGAGGCCTCAACCGCAAAGCACCCGCCCCGCCAGCCGAGCCCGTCGCGGCCAATGCGGTCCAGATCAACGAAGTCCCTCCCACGCCCCCCCCGCGGCCGGCGGCCTACGACATCTACATCCCGTACACGGGATCGCCTTTGTCCCCGCGCGAGGGGACGCGCGGGTTCTTCCGAAAGGCCCAACTCGATCTTCTGCGTTCCTCGCTGGAAGTTCCAAAGCCCCCGGAAGCGGGCTCCGAGCTCCACCTGCTGTCCGCCGGTTATGTCCTGGAGTTGGCTGGCGGGCGCGCCACGGGCTCTCTGTCGGCCGCCCTGGAGGCGACCGGAAGCGGCTGGAAGGAACTCTCGATCGACATTCAACCGGGCTCGGTCACGGGCTGGACGATCGACGGCAAGCCCGTCGCCGGACAGCAAGCGCTGCTGGAGCGCCGGGAAGGCGCCTGCGTGCTGCGCACGGTTCTGGCAGGCCGGCACTCGTTGGAAGTTCGTCTGTCGGCGCCCATCGTGGGTACGCTCCAGGAGGGCCGTCTCGCGCTGGGTCACGTTCCCGAAGCCCCCACGAGAGTCGTCCTGCGAGGAGTGGACCCGGGCTGCGAGCTGCTGGCCGCGGGACCCGTGGCGCAGATCGCCGATGGATTCGAGCTCTGCCTCGAGCCGACGGCGGCGCTCTCGGCGGGCTGGCGGCCGAAGACGGTGCTGCCCGGTGGCGCTGCCGTCACCGCGCCTGACGATCAGGAGCGGTTCTCGGCCGAGTCGTTTGCCATCCTCTCGCCGGCAGGCGGCGCCCTGGGCCTGCGCTGCCGGGCGCGCCTGACGATCGGCGAGGCGGGCGTGCGCACAGTGGCGTTTCGCTTGCCCGAAGGTTTCGAGTTCCTCTAGACGAAGAACACGTCGGGCGAACCCATCGGCGAGGCGGCGCCTCAGAAGGATGGACGAATCGTCGTGAAGCTGCCGGAGCGAACCCGAGGCGCGCTGGTTTTCGAGATCTACGCGGAGCGCGCGGCGGCTTCGGCCGACGGCGTCATCGAGCTGGCGGGTCCGGCGTTTCCCGGGGCCGAACGCGAGTCCGGCTTCCTGGCGCTGTCGCCGGAGCCGGGCACCGACGCCGAGATGCTACAGGAGCGGGGCGGCCGCGGCATCGACGTCCACGAGCTGCCCGACTTCGCAGCGCCCTGGGCCTCGCCGGAGCTGGTGCTCGTGCGCTCCTTCGAGCGTCCGGGCTACGTCTTCCTGGCCAAGGCCACTCGCCGCACGCGTCTGGACGTGGCACAACTGGAGGCGACCGCCGCCGAGGCGTCCACGCTCGTGGCCGACACGGGGCAGACGCTCACGTCGATCACCTATCAGATCCGCAACACCCGGGAACAGTTCCTCCGGCTGGAGCTGCCCCCGGAGGCGACGCTGGAGTCGGTGACCGTCTCCGGAAAACCCGTGAAGCCGGCTGAGGGGACTGGAAAGACCCAACGGATGATTCCTCTCTCACCATCGCGCAAGACCAAGCAGGGACTGGAGGCCGTCGCCGTCGCCGTCGTCTACTCGGCGCCCTCCGGACCGCTGGATCGCTGGGGCTCCTGGAAGGCTGAGGTGCCCCGGG
>JACQFU010000468.1 GCA_016199905.1 Candidatus Wallbacteria bacterium | reverse complement strand
TCATGGTTCATGCCAAGAGGAAAGACCTAACACAGAGACACGAAGCCACAGAGGCAGAGAGAAACCTCCGTGTCTCTGTGCCTCCGTGTTGACAGTCTTTCTCTTCACTGCCATGTTGTTTTGAAAACGATCTACTAGCCCGCTCTCACCCCACGCTCACGAAGTGCGCCCCGAACGTGAGCATCGTCATCGAGCCCAGCGCCTCTGCCGCCGCGGAGGCGCCGAACAGCATCACGCCTCCGACTGAGAGCAGCGCCAGCCCGAAGAGCCTCCATCCGTAGACCAGCAAGGGCTGCGGGACCGAGGCGCCGAACCTGGCCATCAGGCTCAGAGAGAAGACCGTCAGTCCAATGAAGGCCGCTGCGAACATCCCTCTACCACCTTCCGGAGCACAGGCTCCTGTCTTCGTCGCGTTCCGGAAAGGTCTATGCCGCCGGCAGGGAGGAGTTTAGAAGATCTGTTCTCCGTCCGGCAGGGTCTCGGCGCCGGCGCGGCTCTTGGACGACGCGAAGTATTCGTAGGGCTTCCAGTAGCGTCGTGGGTCGGGCGTCAGCGTCAGCTTCAGGTCCTCACCATTCGACCCGCGGCCACGCTCGACCCGGAAACGTACCGTGGCCTTCTCGCCCGCCAGGTCAAAGAAGAGCTTCAACTCGCTGCCGTGGATCTCGTAGCGCAAGGTTTCGGTCATCCACTCGGTGAAGTCTCCCTCGTGATACCAGCCGGTCCCCTTGCCGTCGGAGCCGGCGGGGTTGAACTGGTACATCCGGAACTTCTCGCGATCGCGCGTGGGTCTATCGATATGCGTCCAGAGGCGTCCTCCGATCGCATTGCCCGCGAGGGCTTCGGGGACGCGGACCATGGGATCGGCTGCAGGCGGGTCTTTTCGGAGAGGAAGGCCGATCAGCGCGGCGAGGGCGACGCCCCAGACCAGGCTACGCAGGGCCCCCACGGCGCCGGGCTTCCGAACTGTGATGTCCATCGCTCCTCCGCGTCAGGGCTGTGCAGGGTTCTTGACTTCCGCGGGAACCTGGCCGTCCAGCGTGGTCGTCCAGCCGGCGCCCTTCACGATGTCCCCCGCATCCTTGCGGAAGTAGGCGAAGGGCCGACCGTGCTCGCGCGGGTCCTTCTCCAGCGTCAGCCTCTTGCGGCCGCCGTCGGCCGGACTCACCCGGAAACCGGTTGTGAACTTCTCGCCCGTGTTGCGGAACTTCAGAGTCAGCCGGCCGCCGCTCACTTTCCAGCTGTAGCGTTCGGTCAGAACCTTTCCGAGCTTTCCGAAGCGGTAAATACCGTCGCCGTCCGGATTGAAAAAGTAGAAGGTGAAGTACTCGCCCACCTTGTCGGCTCGTCGCGAGTACCACGGGTCTCCCGTCAGCTCCTTGTGGTTCGCGGCAGTCTGACCGTTGAATGCCGCGCAGGCACCAACGGCCAGCAGCAGCAACATCGAGAACGTCCAGAATCGACTGCGTGTCATCGCGAATTCCTCCAGGGAAGGGTCAGTGCGCGGCGGGCTTCGCCTGGGTGTCGAGGGCGCCCGTCACCAGGCCGCGTGCCGAGGGAAGTGTGTCCCAGAGCCACGTCCGGGCGCCGCGAGCGGCGTAGTACCCGCTGAAGATCGCCGACTCGTTGCAGGGCAACCCCTCGACCTCCGCGCCGGCGAAGTAGACGCGGTAATAGGGCTTGCGCAGGATCGGCACGCTCTTCGAGAGGAAGCCGGGCGAGCAGACGTGCATCGAGTGGCCCCAGCGATAGAACCGCACGTCCTCGACCTTCGAGCGACTGCCGGGGATCACTTTCTCCAGGTCGGCCAGCACCTTCTCCTTCCACTCCTTGGGTGACCAGCTCATCTGGGCCTGCACGCCCTCCAGCCCCATCGGAATGTACAGCGTCAGCACGTGAGGTTGCTTCTTGTCGGCGTGCGGCTTGCCTTCGCGCGCCACCCAATCGGCGTCGATGATGTCGCGGAAGAAGGTGCCTCGGATCCAGGTGTCGTAACCCTTGTCGTCCCACAGCACTTCCTTGCACAGGACGTTGGCCACCGTGTAGGCGGCGTACTTGGTGTTCGCGATCACGTCCTTCTTCTCTTGCGGCAGGTCGGGGAACAGGCCGGGCAGCAGCTTCTGGGGCAGCGCCAGGACTGCCGTGCGGCCGCGGATCGTGTTGCCGCGGCTTTCGCGATCGAGATAAGTGACCCGCACCTCGTCGCGGGTCTGGAAGACGTGGGTCACCCGGCAGCCGAGTTGGATCTGCCGCTCGTGGTTCTTGTAGATGTGGTTGGTGACGGCGCCCATCCCGCCTTCCATGGTGAAGTTCCCGCCGAGCTCGCCGGAGATGTAATTGGAGAACGCCGACGCCGACACTTCCTTCGAGCTCACGCCGAAGCAGGACGGGATGTAGAGGTCGAAGTGCTGGATCATTTCCTCTGTGAGTCCCTTCTGCTTCATCCAGTCGTAGGCGCTGATCCGATCCAGCTTCTGTTGCTCCCAGGAGAAGTTCTCGAACGGCTGGTTCGACTCGTTCTGGTCGTTGACCTTCTGCATTTCCTCCAGGAAGGCCAGCCAGCTCTTCTTGGCCTCGCCGGTCCAGGGCATCTTCTCGCGCCCCTCTTTCATCCAGCAGTCGGCGTAGTACTTGCCGTCGATCCAGGCGCTGTTCTCGGGGCTCGGAATCCGGCTCAGGGGGATCTTCTCGGTCTCGTAGAACTCGGATAGCAGGCTGTAGGGGCTCACGAGGTAAGCGGCACCCTGGGAGAAGCGCTTTCCGCGCCAGGTATCCATCCGCATTTGGCCGCCGGCGTTATCCTCGGCCTCGAGCAAGACGACCTTGCGATCGGCCAAGTAGTGGAGGGCGCTCAAGCCGGCCATGCCGCCGCCGACGATGACGGTATCGAAGGACTCCTCGACCAGACCGGGAACGGGGGCCTGACCTTGCGTATGGCAGCGCAGGCAGGTTTCGCCCTTGTAGGCCTCGTGGTTTGGGTCCTGGAGCGGTCCGGCGGCCATGACGGCGACGGCGGCGACGGCAGCGAGAACAGAAACCAGCAAAACGGATCGGACGAATCGCACGGGAACCTCCGGTAGTGGTTGGTCTACGGGTTGCTGCAGGACATAACACGTCCGAGGGCGGGATTGGTAGGGCTTGGGTTTACACGCTGTGTGAATTCATGACACGAGAATG
>JACQFU010000467.1 GCA_016199905.1 Candidatus Wallbacteria bacterium | reverse complement strand
GGATGACCTTGCGCTCTTTCTCCAGCTCGCTTGCGTCGAAGGTGCTCGAGCTGACGATGTCGGAGAGCACGTCGACGGCTAGGTCCCAGTCGGTGTTGGCGCCCTTGGCGTAATAGCAGGAGTACTCGCGCGAGGTGAACGCGTTGCTCTCGCCGCCGATGAACTCCAGCGACTCGGCGATCTGGCGCGAGGTCCGGCGCTTGGTGCCTTTGAAGATCATGTGCTCCACGACGTGGGCGATGCCGTACTCCTCCGGGCGTTCGTGGCGAGAACCGATGAGTGCCCAGACGGCGACGGTCACCGAGCGCAGATTTTCCATCCGCTCGAAGAGGACCGGGATGCCGTTGTCCAGCACGAGGGTCTTCACGCCCAGGTCGCCCTTTGGCGCAGCCTTGCCAGCCTTGATGCGGCCAGCCGCGGCACGTGCCGGCGCCAGCCCCTTCGACATCGCTATTGTCATTTTGCCTTCCGTTCGCGCGGGCGCCGTTCCTGGCGCCGGGTCGTCGAGTTGCGTTGCGTACCGGTGACGTCGCGGGTCCTGCCGCTCGCTGCGGGCCGCCTGGACTTCGGCAACGCCCATCCCTTCTTCCGCTTGCGTGACTTGGGCTCGGCCAGGCCCGCCGCCTCCTGCAGTTTTTGCAGCTCGCCCGGCGTGAGCGGCCGGACTTCGCCGGGCTTCAGCTTCCCCAGTTCCACGGGACCGATGGCGACCCGCGTCAGCTTCTGAACGCGGTTCCCCAGCGCCTCGAACATCCGGCGCACTTGTCGGTTGCGGCCTTCCGTCAGCGCGACTTCGTACCAGAAACCCGAGCGGTCCGCGAGGGCCCGCAGCTTCGCGGGCAGCGTCCGGATCCCGTCGAGCGGCACGCCTTCTCGGAATCGGCGGGCGGCTTCTTCCTCGAACGGATGGGCGGCTTTGACCCGGTAAATCTTGGGCACCTCCGAGGCGGGTTTCGCCAGGCGGTTGGCGAGCTCGCCGTCGTTGGTGAGCAGCAGCAGGCCTGACGAGTGGTAGTCCAGGCGCCCGACCGAGCTGACCAGTCCGACGCCCGGCGGCACGAACTCCATCACCGTGCGCCGGCCCTGCGGATCGTCGCGCGTGCAGATCACTTCCCGGGGCTTGTGCAGGGCCAGGTAGACGGGCTCGCGGCCACCCTGAATGCGTTTTCCCTCGACGGTGACGCGATCGGTGCGCGGATCGACGGACATCCCGATGTCGGCGGTCTTGCCGTTGACCCGGACGCTGCCCTCGCGGATCAGCTCCTCGGCCTGACGGCGCGAGGCCACGCCTGCCATCGACAGGAAGCGCTGCAGGCGCATCTTTCCGGCGGTGGCCTCGGACTGTTCGCGAGGCTTCAAGCTGCGGCCCGGGCGGTCAGCGCCGCCTGGTTGACCGGCTGGCCGGCGGCGTTCGCCAGGAAGTTGGCGAGCATCCGTTTGCCTTCGTGGGTGAGGATCGACTCCGGATGGAACTGGACTCCAAAGATGCGATGGGTCTTGTGACGGACGCCCATCACGACGCCGTCTTCGGTCCACGCGGTGACTTCGAGCTCCGCGGGAAGCGTGGCCGGGTCGATCACCAGCGAGTGGTAGCGCATCGCGACGAACGGGTTGGCCACGTCTTGGAAGAGTCCTCTGCCGTCGTGGCGGATGGAGGAGGTCTTCCCGTGGACGGGCTCCTTTCCGCGCACGACGCGGGCACCGAAGGCCTGGCCGATCGCCTGGTGGCCCAGGCAAACTCCCAGCAGTGGGAACCTCGCGCCCAGGTGGCGGATGACTTCCAGGCTAACGCCGGCGTCGTCGGGGTTTCCGGGGCCGGGGCTGATGACGATGGCGGCCGGGGCCTTCCTCTCGATCTCCTGCCAGGTGAGGCGATCGTTGCGCACGACCTCGAGCTGGGCCGACAATTCGCCCAGGTACTGGACGAGGTTGTAGGTGAACGAGTCGTAGTTGTCGATGACGAGGATGCTGGCCATCAGGCGCGCTCCGGGAGGCGTCAATCGTAACACAGGGGGAGGTTCCCCTATAGCGCGAGCGCCTTCAGATAAGCGCGGAAGTCCTCGCCGATATCGGACCGGCGCAGCGCGAACTCGACGGTCGCCTTGAGGAAACCGATCTTGTCGCCGGTGTCGTAGCGGGTGCCCTCGAAGATGAACCCGTAGACGGCCTGTCGCTTGAGCAACCGGCGCAGCGCATCGGTGAGCTGGATTTCGCCGCCCTTGCCCGGGGCGGTGTCGGCCAGCTCCTGGAATATCTCCGGAGTGAGCAGGTAGCGGCCGATGATGGCCAGGTCGCTCGGCGCTTCCTCGGGCGAGGGCTTCTCCACCATGTCGAGCACCTGGAAGAGTCGCTCGTCTATCTGTCGCGGTTTCACGATTCCATAGCTCGGCGTCTGCGCGCGTTCGACCCGTTGCAGGGCCACGACGCTGCAATGGTAGCGCTCGTAAACGTTCAGCATCTGCCGCATGCACGGGATCCGGGAGTCGATCACGTCGTCCCCCAGGAAGACCGCGAAAGGCTCGTTCTCCACCAGGTGGCGCGCCACCAGGATGGCATGCCCCAGCCCCTTGGCAGCCTTCTGGCGGATGTAGCAGGGGTTGATGAGGTTCGAGATGCCGTTCAACTGCTCCAGCTCGCCCGTCTTGTTCTTGGTGCGGAGGAACTCCTCGAGCTCGAAGGACAGATCGAAGTAGTTCTCGATGGCTGCCTGGCCGCGGCCGGTGACGAAGATGATGTCCTCGATGCCGCTCTGGACGGCCTCTTCGACCACGTAGTGGATGATCGGCTTGTCCACCAGCGGCAGCATCACCTTGGGCTGGGCCTTCGTGGCAGGAAGGAACCGCGTGCCGAGGCCTGCGACCGGGAAGATTCCCTTGGTCACCGTCATGGCGCGGACCTCCCCGGGCCGCCCGTATCGGCGTCAGCGGACCCTTCGAGTCGGATTTCAACGGTGGGCTCCGGCGCCCGATGGCCTGCCGGGCGAGCCAGCCCCATCACCAGTCCGCCCGCAACGAGCGGCTCGTCGCCTTCCAGATCGATCCCGTAGACCGGCCCCTCGTAGCGTTCCAGCAGCGCCTGTTCGATCGGGTCCTCGCGCAGGCCATCGGGGGTCCACGCCACGCACACCATCCCCGGGCGCGCATAGGCGAGCGGCATCAGGAAATAGGGTTTCGCCAGGCCCAGCCGGACCCTCTCCTGCACGTCGGCGAACGGGTCCTTGCGGGCGGCCTCGATCCGCTCGGCGACCTCCTGCCTGTTGGGCAAGCTCTCCAGACGCACCTGGCGAGTCATCAGGTTTCGAAGCTTCTCTCCCGTGATGCGCAGGCTCTCGCCCAGGGGATGCCGGTTCACGGCGTGGCGGGCGTCGTCGCCCCCGAAGTAAACCACGTCCAGCAACTGGCGGTGCGGCAGCTCGGCTTCCGGCAGAGCGCGCATCAGCCAGTGCGGCAGCTCCTCGTCCAGGTGCCGGTCGGCCAGCAGGCGGCGGGCTCGCGCGAACGTGTTCACTTCGATGAGCAGGCGCCGGAAAAGCTCCTCGGGCATGGTCCGTTCGCCCTTGCGCGTGCCGGTCGGGAACATCGGGATGCCGTACTGGCAGGACAGCAGCGCTTGCTCGTAGTTGGCCTGGTTGGCGCTCAAGTTCGCCGAGAGCAACCAGACCGACTCCTTGCTCTGGGGTTCCTGGCGCTTGAAGAGGATCCTCGTCTCGACGTTGTCCCGGAAGAGTCCATTGGCGACGACCAGGAAGAAGCCGAGCCCCTCGCGCTTCACCAGCATCAGGTCGTGGAAAAGGCGCGTGACCTGCAGCCCGTACGGCAGAGGCTGATCCGGGGTGGCGCAGAACCGACGCCCCGTCGAGGTCTGCAGGCAGAAGAGCTTGCCCGGAGCGCTGCCCATGTAGACGCGCTTGATGGCGCGGAACCCCGCCTTACCCGAGGGAAGGCAAACCTGAAGCCTCTCGTTGCCGTGAAGCCGCCTCACGTCGACGGCCCCCGATTCGGTTACGACCTGCGTGCCCGGGGGGAACATGCGAGTAGCGAGTAGCGAGTTGCCGCCGCCGAGCAGGGACACTCCGGAGAGCCCGACGCCCCAAGGCGCGGACCGAGGGCCGACTCCTCCACCCTCATGGCTGCGCCTCCCCCGTCTCGAGCCACTTCTCCTTGAGGATCTGCATCGCGTAATGCTTTCGGAACTTCACCGTCGTGAGGGGCAGGTTCATGATCTTGGCGATGTCCTGGAACGAAAAACCCTGCACGAATCGCAGGGTGAGGACCTCCCGGTACTTCAGGTCGAGGGTGTCGATGATCTGCGACAGCGTCCCGGGCGTCATCCTGAGCACGATCTCTTCGGGCGACTCGACCGGCGTCGACGAGAGGCTCCCGTGGACGCGCTGTTCGGTCAGCTCGTCGGCGAAATCGGCGCTGAAGGCGTCGACCTTGCGCTTCTTGATGTGGTCCAGCCCGAGGTTGTGCGCGACCTGCATGATCCAGGGTCCCAGCTTGTTTCGTTCCTTCAGATCGGTGAGTCTCTGATAAACCTTGAGGAAGACTTCCTGGGTCAGATCCTGCGCAGTCTCGCGATCCCGAAGCAATCTCCAGAGCAGCGTGTACACCCGGTGCTGATGGGTCAGGACCAGGCTTTCGAAGGCATCCCGGTCTCCCGCCAGCACCCGATCGATCAGCGCATGTTCGTCGGCCACTATCGCCCGTCTCTCTCCCCAGCTGGGTGCACGGAGGGACGCCCAGAATAGCATGCGACGCAGAGGAATGTCTAACGCGGGCGCGCGAGGAAAGGAGGGAGACGGCGGGGGAGGGGAATGGATGAACTTGAAAATGGAGATTTGCAGATTCCCGTTTCAAATCTCCCGTCTCAAATCGACTCCTCGTCTCTCCCCCATTCCTCACGGCACGATGCACGCCGCCGCGGGATCGTGGCGCGCGAACAGTTCCTTCGCCCGCCCCAGCGAGCAGCTGCCGTAGCTGTATCGGCACCCCAGCACGCAGGTGTCGTAGACGCCGATGTCGATCTCCTCGCTGCACTCGCAACCGGGCCGTCCGGGGCGCGTCTTCAGCATGCGGTGGGCGGCCAGCTCGGGATAGATTCGCAACACCCAGCTCCAGGCGTTGCACCCCGTCGCCGGGCAACCCGTGGCGGCCGACTCCTCGGGAAGGCAGCAGAGGGTGAACGGGATGCCGGCCGGCTCGGCGATGGCCCGGAGCCGCTCGATCAGGCCGGCGCGTTCCTCGAGATTCATTGGCGTCATCGGGTCGTCCCACTCGGATTGGTAGGCCGCCAGGTCCGGCACGACCCGCCGGCCGTACGGGGTGACGAAGCTGACGGCCACGCGGTCGACGTGCCCGGCCAGTCGCTCCACCAGACGCGCAAACGCGTCGAGGTGCTCGGCGAGCCCGTGGCGCCGCGAGACGAACACCGGGTCGTAGCGCCACAGCACCGCCCCCGGCCGCAACCGCCGCGACAGCTCCAGCAGCGCCTCCACGGCCCGCTCTGCCGGCGGCACGTTGGGCTCGACCTCGGTGCCGCCCAGACCCGTGACGGTTACGTTGGCCAGCACGGGGTAGCCGCGCTCCAGCACCTTGCCCAAGGCCGAGAAGAACGGTCTGGGCCACTTGGTCCAGAAGTCGAAGTGCGTCACGTCGGCCGGCAGCAAGCTGCGCCGGACTCGCCGGGGCGGTCCGGCCGGGATGTACTCGGCGAAACCGGCGTCCAGGCGGTTGCAGAACCATGGGCCGAACAGAGCCGGTATGTCCGTCCGGCGGCTGGCGCTGACCCCGACGGCCCCTGGGACGAGCGCCCCCGCCGACCAGCGCGGCAGGTGGGACATTCGCCAGGAATCCTACCACGCGACGGCGGCGGGACCGCCGCCCCGTTCGTCCGATCGAATCGGCGGCAGGCGTTCCCTTGCCGAATAGACTCTTCTCGACCCTGGCCATGGAGGAGGGAACGGTCCGGCCGTCAGCACCATGCACGAGCGGCCACATCACGGCGCCGGAGGCCATCTTGGCCCTGGACGATGCGTTCTCGAATGCGTGCTCGCTTTGCGCCACCAGAGGTTCGACCGTGGCGTCGCGCGTGGCTCGTGCTTCGGGACTCACGATCGCTCCACCGTCCTGGACGTCTGGAGCTCGATTTGCCCGTGCCTCTTCCCTGGACCCTGCGACATCGACCGAGAGCATCCTCCGGGAACCCGGTGTTTTCCGCACTTGTGGCGGGGGCTCCGGCGTCGGGCGCCGGGGTGTTCCGTACCGGTGACAGCCGGCGCCGGGCCGGCCGAACATCACGAGGTCCTGCCTGGCACTGATGATGGCGGGCAGGAACGTGGTACCTTCGAACAGCTTGGATGCTCAGACAGGTGACCCTCCGGTGGAGGCGAACCTCAGTGACCCGAAGAGAGGCCAAACACTGTGTGGAACGGTACGGATTTCGAGTTCACGGTCGATGCGGGAGATGTTTCGAAGGCCATCTGCCCGGCGGTGATGATTCCAGCTTTCACGGACGGGGACGGCAGCCCTGAAGTTTCCCGGAAGATCGCGTCGATCACCGGCGTCGATCTGGCTGCCCTGCGGAAGAGCGCGGAGCTGACCGGGACCATGAAGGAGTTCACGATCCTTCACGCCCGTCCCGGCGCGCCATTTAGCCACGTCCTGGTCATGGGATGCGGCCGCCGCGCGTCGTTCCGGCTCGACGATCTGCGGTCCGTCGTCGCCAAGGCGGTTCGCACGTTGCGCAAGATTGGCGTCGAACGCATGCTGCTGGTCGCGGCCACCGTCCCGGAGCTCTCCTGTGTGGACGTGGCCGAGGCGGCGGTGGAAGGGGCTCTGCTCGGGCTGCACAAGTTCAAGCGCTACTCGAAGAAGGCCGATGCTGTCCGGCCCTTCCGGGAGCTGAAACTGCTGGCCTCCTCCTCGCGGGACACGTCGCCGGCTCGCGCGGCCGGGGAGCGGGGGAAAACCTTCGCGCTGGCCACAATCCAGGCCCGAGAGCTGGCCTTCCTGCCGGCCAATCTCCTTGGCCCCGAGGAGCTGGTGTCGGCCGCCGAAAAGGTCGCCAAGCAGCACAAGCTGTCGCTCACGGTCCTGGGCCCCGCCGAGCTGAAGGCTCGCGGAATGGGCGGGATTCTCGCCGTCGGATCGGGCTCGCGCCGGTCCTGCTTCTTGGCCGATCTCCTCTATCGCCCCAGCAAGCGGGCCGGGCTGCCGCGGCTGACGCTGGTCGGTAAGGGCGTGACGTTCGACTCGGGCGGGATCTCGATCAAGCCGTCGGAGAACATGCACCACATGAAGTACGACATGTCCGGGGCGGCGGCCGTCCTGGAGGCGATGGACGCGGTCGCAACCCTGGGGTTGCCGGTGGAGCTTCGAGCGATCATTCCAACCGCCGAGAACATGCCCGATGGCGGCGCCTATCGGCCGTCCGACGTGATCCGGATGTACAACGGCAGCTACGTGGAGGTCACCAACACCGATGCCGAGGGGCGCATGCTGCTTGCGGACGGTCTGGCCTACGCGTGCGAACACGACCCCGACCTCGTGGTCGACGTGGCCACCCTCACAGGCGCTGTTCTGGTGGCCCTGGGAACCTCGGTTGCCGGAGTGATGGGGACGAATGCGTGGCTGGTCCAGACACTTCGAACTGTAGGCGAGCATTACGCCGAACGGTTCTGGGAACTGCCTCTGTACGACGAATACCTGGTCCACATGCGCAGCTCCGTCGCCGACCTGACCAACTCCGGTCCGCGTCACGCCGGCACGATCACAGCCGGGAAGTTCCTCGAGACCTTCGTCGACGGCCGTCCGTGGGCCCATCTCGACATTGCCGGCACGGCCTGGTCCGACGAGGACTCCTCGATGTACCTTCACAAGCCCTATCTGCCGAAGCGCGGCCCCACCGGCTTCGGCGTCCGGACCCTCGCCGGGCTCGCCGCCAGAGTGGCCAGCGCGTCGAACGGCTCCTCCCAGAAGCTTCGGGAACTGACGGGCTACAAGCCACAACGCGCGGTTTCCGCCAAGAGGACTGGCCGGAGCCGTTCAGTCTGACGCATCTCGGACGCTTCCGGGTCGGTCCGTTCCTGGTGGCGAGTACGCTTTGCCGCTCGGCTATCGGCCGGGCGATCCGCCGCGTCCACGCCGCCGGGGCGCCGGCCATCGGTCCGGACAACGCCTCGGCGAGGGAGGAGAGTGGATGGGATTGCTTCCGGCAGACCCTGTGCACGTGACTGGGTTACGTCGGGAGCTGCCTCTCTCCCCTATCGCGGCTCACTTCGCGCTCTTTGCAACGCGAGCAGCGATGTGTATGCTGGCGCAGGTCGCCTGCACCGCCGGAGCGGAGCCGGGGGCAAAGGGAAACGGGCATGAAGCGCAACGTCTCGGCGATCCTGGGCGGTCTGGCGATAGCGAGCCTGGCGCTCGGATGGATGGCCAGCTGGCTGTTGTCTCCTCTCGACCGGGCCCTCTACGACGCGCTGCTGGCCACGCACTTGCCGGCCGCAGACACCGATCGGGTTCGCTACGTCCTGGTGAAGCACTGGCCCTGCCGTCGCTCGGATATCGGGCGGGCGATCCGGCGCGTTCACGCCGCCGGGGCGCGGGCCATCGGTCTCGACATCGCGCTGGACGAAGTGGTTGCCGACGATCCTTATCGCAACGAAAAAGAGAGCGTCGAGCTGGCGCAGGCGCTCGCTGCCTGTCCCGGCGTCGTGATCGCCGTGGAGCGGGGCGCGAACGGCGAGTTCCTGATGCCCGCACGCGTGTTCGGGGATAGAGACACCTATGAAGTTGGAAACGCCCACTTTCGGGTCGATCCCGACGGCGCCATCCGCCGCGCGCAGCTCCGGAGCTTCCAGGGCGATCAGGTCGTCTGGGCCCTGGGGCTGAAACTGGCTCAGCATTACCTGGGGGTCCCCGCCGCCGGGCTGCCGCGAGAGCTGGACTCGAATGCGATCGAGCTTGGCGGACATCGCATCCGCATGGTCGACGGCGCGGTCATGATCCGGTACGGCGGAGAGGCCGCGCCGGTCTATCGGGCAGGCAAGGACGTCGGCGAGAACGCAGCCGGAGTGCTCGCTTTCGAAGACTGGCTGGGGCTGCCTGCGACCGTCGACGCCGCGCTCTTCAGCGAGAAGGTCGTGCTGCTCGGGGCCGTGACGGGCTCGGGTGGAGACACCTTCCGCACACCGTTGACAGCCTCATCCAACGAAACGCCGGGAATCGTCGTCCACGGCGAGATGGTCGCCACGCTTCTGCGCGGCGACGCCCCCGCGCTCTTGCCGGGCTGGCTGCTCGAGGCATGTCTGGCGGTCCTGGTGCTGCTGGTGATCGCCGTCGGTCTGCGGGCGCCTGCTTGGGCCGGACCGCTCCTGTCGGCGGCCCTGGCGGCGGGCTACTTTGGCTGCATGGTGCCGGCGTTGTTTGCGGGGCAGTCGCTGGCGTTGCCGGCCGCCAATCCGTTGACGGCGTTGGTCGCCGCGCCGGTACTGGCAATGCTCGCCAGGCGAAGCGTGCGAGGCAGCACGGTCAACGCCCTCGACTTCCTTCGCGACCACCTCGAAAGGGGCGGCGCGATCGGCGATCTCCTCAGGGTGCAGGCCGAGATCGAGGACCAGCTGAGGAGCTACGAGGTGGAGCGAACCGTGATGTTCACCGACATCAAGGGCTCGACGACCTTCTTCACCAAGTACGGCGATCGCGAGGGACGCAAAATGGTGGAGCGGCACAACGCGCTGCTCTTCCCCTTGATAGAACGCCGCTCGGGCCACGTGATCAAGACCATCGGCGACGCCATCATGGCGAGCTTCCGGAGGCCGATCGATGCCGTGGAGGCCGCCGCGTCGATGCAGCGCGAGCTGGCCGCTCTCAACGGCCGGGCCAAGCGCGTCGAGGAGCAGATCCACGTCCGCATCGGCCTCAACTCGGGGACCGGAATCGCCGACCCCAACGACCTGTTCGGCAACCTGGTCAACGTCGCCGCCCGCGTCGAGGCCCAGGCCGACGGCGATCAGATCTTCATCAGCCGCTCGGTCTACGACGCCCTCGACGAAACCTGGCGCGCCCGCTGCCGTTCCGTGGGCCAGCGGGCCATCCGCGGCACCGGCGGGGAGATAGAACTGTTCGACGTACTCTGGGATGGATCCGCCCCCGGGCCGGTGGCGGGCGAAGCGGGAGGCAAGGGAGAATGACCTTTCGAGTGAATCACTCTTTCGTGTCCGCAATGTGGGTCGCGGCCTGGCTCGGCCAGGTCGTGGGGGCGCAGGAGGCGCCGCCCGTTCGCGTGCTCGACGTCCGCGGCGCAGCCACGGTGTCGCTGGCGGCAGGCAAGGCCGCCACGGCCCTGGCGGCCGGCCAAGGGCTCGACGCCGGCTCCACCGTCAAGCTGGATCAGGGAGCCTCGGCGCTGCTTTTGCTGGAGGACGGCAAACCGGTCCAGTTGCAGGGACCCACGCAGTACACGGTCCCGGCCAAGCCTTCCGCGGCGCCCGCGCCCGGCAGGTCGAGCCTCCTCGAATCGCTCTGGAACCGTCTCAAGAGCCTGGCCGACTCCGGCGGTCTCAAGGAGAGCGCCCCGGGGCGCGTGCGCGGGGGCGGCCCCGATCTGCTCTACCCCATCGGCTCGATCGTCGAGGAGGCGCCGACATTGCAGTGGGCCCGTTCCGACGAGGCGAAGACCTTCCTCGTCACGGTGCGCAGCGTCGAGGGCAAGACCGTCGCAAGCGGGACGGTCCAGACCTGCGAGTACGGCGTGCCCGCCGGTGTCCTCAACCCGGGCGGCATGTACACCTGGGAAGTCGTTCCCCTGATCCATTCCCGGCCCGCCGGCGTCAGCCAGGGCTTCTTCGAACTTCCCGAGCGAGCCGTGCTCGATTCCACCGCGCGCGACGTTGCGGCCGTGCGCAAACAGCTCGGGGCGGCGGCTTCGGAGCCGGCCATCCTGCTGGCCGTGGGGGCCTACCTCGAATCGAAGGAACTGCTCGGGGCGGCGCTTCAGGCTTACCGCAAGGCGGCCTCGAAGGCCGGCGCCGGCGCGCTTGGCGAGCTGTGCCGCCGTGCCGCCGAGTCCGTGCAGAAGCGCCAGGCCAAGTAGCCGGGCGCGGGCGGCCCGCCGCCGAACGCCCGAAAGGCCGCCTCAGTTTCGGGCGGTTTCGGGTCGATAGGCGGCATGATGCCAAGGATTGGGCCGTCTGGCAGCCTTTGCGCGGAGTTCGCACGCCGGGTGGCTCCGGCAGTGCGATCGGCGCTGTGCGCTCTCGTCTTGCTTGCGGCGGCTGAGCGGAGCTGCCTGGGGAACGTAACGGCGCGGCCGGCACCGCTGCTTCCGGGGGCGGCCGTCTCCAAGCTCGAGCGAACCCTGGAGGAGGTCCGGACGCTGTGTTCCGAGTGGTCCACGGAGCCCGGCGGGCGCCGGAGGATCGCGGGTGCCCTGGCGCGCCGGCTCGAGACGGCCTCGACGATCTGGCAAGCGGAGTCGGATAGGATCGCCTTGCAGCAACGGCGGCATCCGGAGCTTGCCGATCGGCTCGATCGGCAGCTGGTCCGCCTGCGCGAGTTGCACGACGAGATCTCGACGCTCTGCGAGCGGGTGACCGCCCCGGTGCCGGAATCCCACTCAGGGCCTGTTCGGACGGACTACGTGCAACTGCTCACGCGCAAGAGGATCGCGAGCGTGGAGGACCTGATCCGAGTGGTGGCGCGCTTCACGGGAGCGTCCTCCGGCTGGGGTCCCCCTCGCGAGGCCGGCAACGCTGCGTTTCGGGAGTGGCTCGACGGCGCCGGCCCGCGGCTGGAGCGCCGAGGAGTCGTCGGCCCATGCGACTCGTTTCATCTGAGAGCGCGGTTGAATCGTGGACTGCTGTCGTTGCTCTTCGCCCGCGCGCTGCATCTCGACGGAGGCCTGGCGGGCAGCGTCTTCGGGATGACCGAGCGCACCGCCTATCACGATCTCGTCTTCGCCCGCGTCGTGCCCGCCGGCGGCGAGGACTACCCCGTCAGCGGCGCCGAGCTACTGTCCGTAATGCAGCGGGCCCGCCTGGCGCAGCAACGTTGGGGGCGAGCGCCGTGAGACTCCGGTTCTTGGCCGCAGCGATCCTCCTGCTGGCCTGGGCTCCGGCAGGCGCCCAGCAGGCAGGCAAGCTCACCGAGCTCAAGGGGCTCGTCAACTGCAAGCCCGCGGACGCCACGGGCTTCCGCGCGGCCCGCGTCGGAGACACCTTGCGAGTCGGCGACTTCCTCTCGACGGACTTCGACTCCGAGGCCACCATCGGGTTTCCGGACGGCACCAACGCGAAGCTGCTGGAGATGTCGCAGGTTCGAGTGAACGACATCTTTCTTTCGGGCGACGCCTCGCGCCTGGCGCTCTACCTGCGTCTCGGGCGGGTAGAGACGCTCTCGCCGCAGGGCGCCTCGGGCCGCACCGGCTTCTCGGTCGCCACGCCCACGGCCACCGCCTGGATCCGCGGCACGCACCAACTCGTCGCGTACGCCGATGGGTTCGGAACCGACGTGCAGTTCCTTCGGGGCTTTGGCTTCACGCAGTCGGTTACGGGCCGTGGCGTGCAGCAGGCCGCAGGCCAGAGGGCGCGCGTCGGAGGCGATCGGAAGCTCGTCGGCCCCAATCAGGTAGCCAAGCAATCGACCGTCGCCAACCTCACCGCTCGCGGTCGCGACGACGACGAGGTCCGCTCCGCCACCGAGTACCACCGCCTCAGCGACACCGAGCTGAACGACCCGCTCAGTCCTTATGCGCTGATCGACCTCGTGACGCCTCTCGAGGAGCCGTCGCCGAAGCTGCGCCTGCAGATTCAGCTCCCATGATGTCCGCGACGACCTCCCGATTCTTGTGGCGTGCGCTGCTGGCTGCAGTCCTCCTCGGCCGGCTCGGGGCCGGGCTGCAGGCGCAGACGATCGAGCAGCGCTTGACGGCGCCGGCGGCGGCTCGCGACGATCTGCTCTTCTCCGAGTGGCGCCGAGCGCCCGAGCGCTTCACCAACCACGAGTGGGGCTTCTGGTCGACCGCCGCGGTCCTCGCCTTCGACTCCAAGAACGCCGCCACGACTCTTCCGGACGCGATCAAATCGGCCGTCGTCCTCGACCAGCGGCTCTGGGGCCGGTGGGATCTGGCAGGAGACCGGACGCTTTACCTGCGGACCCGCTACCTGGACGTCTCTCCAACCCTCGCCACGGGAGTTGCCGCACCCACGATCCGGGAGGAGGGACTGGACCTGGATCTGGGGTACCTGGATATGCCCGGGAGTGAGTGGAGCCTTCGAGTAGGCCGGCAGTACGTGAGCCTCGCGCGCGGCCTGGCGCTCGCCCAGCGGCTCGACGCAGTTCGCGTGAGCTACGATCATCGCCAGTGGTCCTCGCGGCTCTTCTGGGGGCGCACGCCTTCCAAGACCACCGACCCGGATCCCGCCGTCGGGAAGATGCGCCGCGACTTCACGGGAGTGGAGCTGGCGTACCTGACGACGAGCGACCATCGCCTCTTCGGCTACCTGGTCCTTCAGGACGACCGGAGCTCGGCGGCGCTGGCCGGACAGGGTCTCCGATACAACTCCAGTTACACGGCGCTGGGAGCGGAGGGTCCCCTGACCGGCGACTACGCCTACTATGCCGAGGCGATCGTCGAACGCGGCGACAGCGCGGATCTGGGATCGGCGACGGCCCGCTCCAACATCGAAGCGTACGTGCTCGAGGGCGACGCCATCTGGCGCCCCGATCGCCGCCACCACCCCACGGCCGCCATAGGGTACATCCTCGGCAGCGGCGACGCCGATCGCGGCAGCGCGTTCACCAGCGCCGCGGGCAACGCCGGCGGGACCGCGGATCGGGCGTTCATCGGGTTTGGCCGGCTCGAGGCCGGAGTGGCCTTGGCGCCGCGACTGGCCAACCTGGGGATCGCTCGCCTGGCGGGCACCTACAAGTTCCTGGAGGACTCCGAGGATCGCCAGGTGCTCCAGGCGGCGGCCTATCTCTT
The DNA here is from genome assembly GCA_016199905.1 of Candidatus Wallbacteria bacterium. Lineage (GTDB taxonomy): Bacteria > Muiribacteriota > UBA6191 > JACPRK01 > JACPRK01 > JACPRK01. The sequence goes on along the minus strand of JACQFU010000467.1, from coordinate 10,279 downwards.
CTTCTACGGGAAGGCCGACCCGGCAGGCGTCATCTCGGCCCCCGGGGCGACGCTGGCGAGCGGGGACGTCGGCTCGGAGCTCGACCTGTCGCTTTCCTGGAAGCCCCATCACGATCTGACGTTCGTCGTCCAGGGCGGCCGATTCGAGCCGGGCGACGCGTTTCCGTCCGCGACGCGCACCGCGGCCAGCGCTCTATATGCCAATCTCACCTACAGCTATTGAGACGTCCGATGGGCTCGGCGCATCGTTCGAGTCGAGACATCTTCCGAGTCTATCGGCGGCTGCCGCGCTCGTGGCGCTGGCCCTGCTGGCCACGGCATGCGCGGTCGCCACCGATCCGGACGCGGCCGCCCACACCCGCCCGGCGATGGCGATGGTCTTCAAGCTGGGCGGCCCGTCGACCGCGGGCGCGCGCTCGGCCGGCGCCTCCGCTCTGGCCACGGCTGCCATCGCCAAGATCCAGGTGGATGTCTTTGCCGGTCTCAACCGCGCCACCGGAACGTCGTTCTCCCACACCCTCGCGGCCGTGCGCCCCAGGGACGTCCAGGAGCTCGTCCTCACGGGTGTCCGCGCCGGCCGCCACATGCTCGCGGTAAGCGTGCTCGACAGCGTGGGTGGATTGCTGGGCACGACCGACTGCGTCTTCGACTTCACGCCGGGTGTCACCACCGTCGTCAACGTCCAGGGCGTCGCCGCCGGCCTCTTCCTCTCCGATGCCAACGGCGTCTGCACTCATGCGCCGAATGCCGCCGGCAGCCGCCACGCCGCCGACCTCGTCATCGGCCAGGCCGACTTCGTCTCGGGACAGACCAACCGCGGCGGCGCTGCGTCGGCGAGCACCCTTGCCACGCCAAATGCCGTCGCGAGTGACGGCACTCGACTCGCCGTCGCCGATACCGGAAACAACCGAGTCCTGCTCTACCGCTCGGTGAACGACACGGTCGCCACCACAGTGGTCGGGCAGGCCGACGCTACGCTAGTCACGTCGGGCACCTCCCGGTCGCAGTTCTTCCGGCCGATTGGGATCACCTTTTCGGGCAAACGACTGATCGTCGCCGACACCGGCAATCAGCGGGTCGTCATCTACAACGACGTCACGGTGTTGCCTGCCGCCGGCGCGGCCGCCGACATCATCCTGGTCGGACCGATCACTCCCACGGCCGGTCCCGGGATCACTCCCACCGTGCCGCTCTCCAGTCCCACCGACGTCGCCGTCTCCGGCAGCACGCTGGCCGTCGCCGACAGCGGCAATAACCGAGTCCTCCTGTGGGACAACCTCCCGGGGCTCTTCGAGGGGAAGCTCCCCGATCGAGTCCTCGGCCAGGTCGATATCACCTCCACGGCGCCCAACCGAGGCGCAACCACCGGTGCCGCCACGTTCGTCACGCCGCACGGCGTGGCGATCTTCAACGACCGACTGGCTGTGGCCGATTCGTCCAACAATCGGGTCCTCATCTTCAACGGGTTGTCTCGGAAGCTGACAGGCGCTTCCGCCGACCTCGCGATCGGGCAGAGAGACTTCGTTTCAGGAGCTCCCCGCGGCGGCTCGACGACCACCAACGGCAGCGGCTTTCATTCCCCACGATTCGTCACTTTCGGCCTCGATCGACTCTTCGTGAGCGAAAACACCAGCGACCGGGTCCTCATCTTCCAGGGCCTCTCGTCGCTGGCGACGGGCCAGGCCGCCAGCGACGTCCTGGGACAACCCAACTTCACGTCGGGCAACTCCAACAACGGACTCAACGGCACTCGCGACGCCTTTGCCCTGAGGAACCCTCGCAAGGTCACCACCGCCGGCACCGACGTCTTCGTTGCCGACGAGGGCAACAGCCGCGTGCTGGGGTATCCGTTCTAGCGACGTGATGGCCGGCGCCTGCCGCTGCTAGAATCGGCGGCGATGCGACGGTTGCTGGCGGCGCTCGTCCTGGTCGCTGCCGCTCGTGCGGCGGCGGGCGGCGCTTCGACCGACCCGCAGAAGGTCGCTGAGGCGCAGGAGCTGACGCGTCAGGTCCGCCAGCTCGCGATCGCGGGCCGTTACGCCGAGGCGCTGGCAGCGGGCCGCCAGCTCGTGCGGCTGCGCGAAGCCATTCACGGGCCCTCGCATCGAGCGGTGGCTCGTACGCTGCTCGAGCTGGTCCCTGTGGCCGCGTCGGCAGGAGAGTCGCGCCAGGCGTCGGAGGCGCTCAGCCGGGCGGTGACGATCGACGCCTCGGCGGTCGCCGGGTCGACCGTCGCCAAGCTCCTCGATGGCCTGGCCCGGCAGCAACTCGCGGCCGGCCAGTCCGCGACTGCGATCGCCACGCTGAAGCTGGCCACCGGCGAGGCTCGCCGAAGCGGCAAGCCGGCCGAGCTTGCCGAATCGCTGCGCTCCTCCTCGGACGTTCTCCAGGAAGCCGAAGGCCCCGCCGCCGCCATTCCCGCGCTGGCCGAGCTGCTGACTTTGGTCGAGAAGTCTCCGGGGCCCGGCAGCCTGGAGGCGGCCGCAACCAGAAACGAGCTGGGGCGGATCCTGTTCGATCTGGGCGACCTGGCGCAGGCTCGGCTTTTCCTCGAACGGAGCCTGCAAGATTACGATTCGACCCTGGGGCCAGGCAGCTTGCAGGCAGCAGCAGTGCAACAGAACCTGGCCCACCTCTTGGTCCTGCAGGGAGACCTGCAGGCGGCTCGGCCGCTCCTGGAACAGTCGCGTTCCATCTGCGAGCAGCGGCTTGGCCCGGCCCACCCCGAGCTTGCCAAGGCGCTCAACAACCTCGCCTACCTGCTGCACGATCTCGGAGAACGGCCCGCAGCCATGGTCCTGTTCGAGCGGGCCCTGCGGATCGAGAGGGCCGTCCCCGGCGCCGACCCGGCGATCGTGGCGGCGGCACTGGTCAACGACGGGGCGCTGCTGACCGAGACCGGCGAAGCAAAGCGGGCCGAGGCTCTCCTGCGAGAGGCACTCGGAATCCTGGAGGCAGCGCTGGGCCCGGGGCATACCCGCGTGGCGGCGACACTCTCCAGTCTGGCGATGTGCCGGCGGGCCCAAGGCGACCGGACCGAGGCGAAGGCGCTGCTGGCCCGCTCGCTCGACATCCGGCTCGCGCTCTTCGGCGAGTTGCATCCCGATGTCGCCCGGAGCCGTCACCGGCTGGCGATCGTACTTCTAGAGCTGGGGGAGCTCGAGGCCGCGCGTCGCGAATCCGCGCGCGCCTTCGAAGTTCAGGCCGGCCTCGCGGACGCCGTCATGCCGACGCTTTCGGACGTGGAGCGATTGGCCTACGTCGAGGCGCTGCGCGAGTACCTCCACCACTTCCTGTCGGTTCACTGCCTTCCTGGCGATGAGACGGCGGCCTACGAGGCGGTCCTGCGCTGGAAGGGTTTGGCTTGGCGCATGCTCGTGGGCCTGCTCGCCTCGATCTCCGCGGAAGCGCCGGGCACACGGATCGCCGAGGAGCTCGACCAGTGCCGCCGGGAGCTGGGGCTGGTGTTCCACCGCGAGGTGGGCCCCTCGGAGGCCCAGGCGTGGCGCCAGGCGGTCACGGCCCTCACCGAGAAGAAGGAGCGCCTCGAGCGCGAACTGGCCCGGGTTGGAGGGAGCGCCCCGCGAGCGCTCGAAGCCCCGCGCTTCGACGCCGTGCGGGCACGGCTGCCTGCGGGGTATTGCCTGGTCGACTACGTCGTCTACCAGCGAGCGTCTCGCGAGTCGAGCTCGACCGTCACGTCGCTGGCCGCCTTCACGGCGACATCGCTGTCTCCGCACCCCGTTCGCGTGGAGCTTGGGCCGCTCTCCCCCATACGCGAAGCCGTCGACCTCTGGAAACGAACGCTGGGCTCGAAGGGAGCGCCCGAGCGGTTGATCGACCGGCTGGGCAGCGCCCTGGCGCGCCTTGTCTGGCAGCCGATCGAAGCGGGATTGCCCCAGGACGAGGGAGTGCTCGTGAGCCCCGATGGCCCGCTCTGTCAGGTGCCGCTGGAGGCCCTGCCCTCCGGCGTCGGCGAGTTCCTGGTCGAGCGGCGCGAGTTCGCGGTGCTCACCACGGCCGGGGATCTGACGCAGCCGGAGGCGGTCAGCTCCCGGCGGCCAGGGAAGGGATTGTTGCTGGTGGGCGGTCTGGGTTACGACGTCGGGCCAGCCGGTGTACCGAGTGCCGCGGCGAGGGCATCGACGACCGCGGCCGGTGGTGCGCGCGGCGTGGAGGTCGACCCGTGGCGCTCGTATCATCTGGACCCGCTCCCGGGCACGCGCGAGGAAGTCGAAGCCCTGGCAGCGCTGTTTCGCAAGGCCGGGTTCGAGGCGCAGGACATTCAGTCGCTCTCCGGCGACCGGGCCTCCAAGGCGGCGATCGCCGCGGGCGTGAGGGGCAAGGCCTACGTCCATCTGGCCACGCACGGTTACTGGGACCAGGGCACGGCGCGCTGCGTCACCGACGCGAGGACCGAGGCCGGCGAAGCTTCCGGCAGCCTCTGGAGGATCGGCCGCAGTCCTCTGCTGTTCGCAGGTCTGGCGCTCTCCGGTGCCAACGTCAGCCGCGACGGCGTGCTCTCGGGCGAGGAGGCCGCGACCCTGCCGCTCGGCGGAGTCCAGCTGGTCACTCTCTCGGCCTGCGAGTCGGGACTGGGACAGGTCCGCAGCGGAGAAGGCGTCCTGGGGCTGCGCCGCGCGCTGCTGGCGGCCGGCGCGCGCTTCGTCGTTTCGGCGCTATGGCCGGTTCCCGACCTCGCCACGCAGCAATTGATGGCGCGGTTCTACGAGCACATCTGGGTCGGAGAGGCCCATCCCGTGGCGGCCCTGGCCGCCGCCAAGCGCGAGTGGCTGGCAGATGCCCGCCGCCGGCAAGAGAGCGTCTCTCCAGTCAAGTGGGCCGGGTTCGTCGTCACCGTCGGGTCCTGGTGAGAGCGACGGGAGGTCCGCCCCCCGCGCTTGCCCCCTCCCTGGGGCGGCGGGTAGACTGCCCCTCATGCGGCTCGGGCTGCCGTCGCTACGCCGGCTGTACTCGAAGCGCGGAAAGGGACCGTCATGAACAGAACGCTCGCCTGTCTGGGAATCGCCCTGCTCGGAGTCGTTGGATGCAATGGCGGCGGCGGCTCGTCAACCGGATCGGTTGTCACTGGGGGCGCGGCCAAGGGCCGATTCCTCTCGGGGTTCGCCCAGGCCTATCGCCTCGACCTCTCCCGCTCCAACCCGCAAAGGCCACGCGGCTCTGCCCTCAGCCGGCGCACGCCGCTCGCGATCGCCGCCTCCGAGTCTCGCTTCGCGCTCTCCATCCTGCCCGGATACGCGGGCCCCGTGCTGGTCGAGATCGACGGCGTCTACCTGGACGAGGTGCGCGGCGTCACCGCGACCATCCCGCCCGAGAACCCGCTGCGAGGCGCCGGCTTCACCGACGGCTCCAACGCTCTCGTCAACGTCACCGCCCTCAACCACCTCGCCTTGGCCGAAGCCGTCCGCCTGGCCAACGGACAGGACGGCGCCTTCGCCGCCGCCCTCTCCCAGGCAAACGGCCGCATTGCCCGCCAGTTCGGCGTTCGTGTGGCCGACCTGCTCAGCGCCGACTCGGCCAACGCCACCAGCCGCGCCCTGCGTGCCATCGCCACCACCGGCCGGCGTTTGAGCGGTGGCGCCGACAGCGCGTTCAACGTCGTGCAACTGCTGGCGCGCAGGACTTCCGGACCGGACTTGCAGACCAACACGCCCGCCCCCGCCGGCAGCCCCGCCACCGTGGTCAACGACCTCGGCCGCCAGCTCTCGTCGTCTCTGCCGCCTGTGGTGCGGATCGCCAGCGCCAGGGTCGAACCAGGTGTCGCCGGTCGCGGCGGCGTCGTCGAGCTCCAGGTCCAGATCGCCAACTACGGCGGCGTCCCCGCGACCTTGAACGGCCTCACGGCGGCTTCGTCCCCGCCCTACGTCGCCCTGAGTCTGACCCCGGCGCTGACGGGCCCGCTCACGCTCGATCCGTTCGAATCTCCGCGAGTCTTCACGTTCCGCGGAGTCGTCTCTCCACAAGCCGCCGGCGGCCCCGTCGACCTCAGCGTCGCGGCCTCTGCGGTCTCCACGGACGGGTCCGACGCCTCTGACGAGGAGCCCGCCGTCGCCACGCTCGACCTGGCGGCAGTCGTGCAGCAAGATCTGCCGGTGCTCTCCTTCGGCAGCGTCATTCCCAGCACCGATACGGTCCGGGCAGGGGAGAGCGTCGCCGTCACCGTGGGCGTCACAAACGCGGGCCTCTCCGTCGTGGAACTCACCACGGCAACCGCGCAGATCTTCGGCTCCCAGGGATTTCCCGGACCTTTTCTGTTCCCCGTCAACGCCCCGAACGCCAGTCTTCCGGCAATTATTCGAGGGCCCGTCCGCCTTCAGCCCGGCGACACCGCCGCCGTTGTGGTCGATGTCTCCATCCCGCCGGCGACGTCCGGGTTCCGCGTTGCCACGATCTCTATTTCCTTTGGAGCCCGGGACGCGCGGTCCGGGGCAACCTTACAGTTCGAGACGCCCCCTCAGTTCCTGACCATCGTTCCTCGGCCGGCGCAGCTCAGCATTTCCTCGGTGCGTCTCACGACGTCCGCCGTGGGGTCTCCCGGTGAGCTCATCCTGGAGATGGAGTTCCAGGACGCCGGAGGCTCAGCCATCCTCTATCCCTATGTCAGCGTGATCGCCGACCGGCCAGGCATTCAGGAGGCGCCCGCCGAGTACCTGTACCGAGTGGATCCCTCGCCCCGCATCAGCTCGACTTACCTGATCGTCGGCCCGAACGTCCCTCCCGGCCCCGTGCATCTGACAGTCAGCGTGTTCGGCACCGACGAGTACTTCCTCTCGCCTGTAACGGCGACGCTCGCCACGTCGCCCGCTTTCACGGTTCTTCCCTCGCCCCCGCGCGCGGTCCTGACGCCGCCGGCGAGCCAACCGATCGCAAACCAGGCTGTACCCGGGACGATCGGGATGCCGATCCGCTTCCAGCTCGAGAACTTGGGGCCGGTCGCCGCCACTCAGCTGCAGATCGCAGGCCGGGCCTACGCGCTCACCAGCTCCGACCAGACCGTCCCTCGATCGCTGGCGGTGCGCGCGGCGCCGACCAACTCCGGCGAATTCTCCGCGCTTGCGAGCGGAACCCTCGAGCTGCAGGTCGACTTGCCCGACGATTTGCCCCGATCGATCGGGGTGGTGGTCCCGGACGTGCGCTACTTCGACGGGGTCGAAGCGCAGCGCATTCCGTTCTTTGGCGTCCCGACGTTCTTCCGGGTGAATCCCAGGGCCCACGACCCGGCAGCGCACCTGTCGCTCTCGGCGCTCACCGTATCGACCGGCATTTTCCAGGGAGGCATCACGACGGCTACCGTCGGCGTCCGGATCGCCAACGACGGCGGTCAGGACGCGATCAGCCTCAACCCGGTCCTGTTGCCGGATGGTCTGTACCTGGATAACTCGCTCCCAACGCGCGTGGTCCCGGCTGGCCAAAGCGTCGATCTGGAGTTCGCCGTTCGCCTGTACTCGGCGCCGCAGACTCTCAGAACCACGCTCTCCGTGGGGTTCACTTTCGACGACGGCGTCTCCAATCCGCCCGCCTCCACGGCTTCGATCGAGCGTCCGATCGACGTGATTGCCTCGCCTCCGATAGTCCTCTCGCCCGGCTCTGTCCCGGGCTCCAAGGCGCGCCGGCCGCCTTTCGCGCGCTCGCGCTGAGGCTGCTGCCTCGGAGAACGCGACGATGCCGGCGGATACCCGGGCACTTCGCAAGGCGCTGCTGGCCGCCGTGGCCGAGGCCTTGGCCTGTTCCGGCCTTCTGATGCCGGCCTCGAAGCGTCTTTTCAGTCGTTTTGCGACGGCGCTCGAGCTGCCGGCGGAGGAGGTCTCGCAGGCCGAAGAGCTGGGCGGACGGGGACGCGGGCTGGGAAGCGCCGGACCTCCGTGCCGCACCGTGGTCTGGGCGCAGGCGCGCTCGTTGTTCCGGCGCTGGCCGCGCGCCGAAGAGGTCCGCGGCATGGCGGCGCTGACCGCCAGGGTGCTCGAGATGCCGGCCTCCATCACGGATCGGCTCCTCGCCAGGCTCGGCGCTTCGACCGTCTCCGCGGGCGAGGCCGCCGTCGCCGCATCGCAGGTCCTCGACGAGCTCGTCGCGCGAGGGGGGCTCGATGCCTGGGCGCACCGGCTGGCAGGGCCGGCCGGACCGGGTCGCATCGACGCAGCCGACGTCCTCGCACACGCCGGCGCCGCGGAGCTGGTCGCGAGAAAGGCCCTCGAAGCAGGCGGTTCGCCTTCCTGGTTGCTGGAGCCTGCGGCGAACCCGCTGCTCCCGCGCGTGCTCGAGACGCTCGTGAAGGCGCTGGGCGATCCTTCCGCCGCCGTGCGGGAACGGGCCCTGCTCTGCGTCGGGTACCTGGGGCCGCGGGCCGACACGGCAGCTCAGGCTGTGGCAGAGTGCCTGCGGGACACCGTGGTCGAGGTGTGCAAGCGCGCGCTGGCGACGCTGGGCGACTTGGGGAGCGGCGGCGCCCTCGGCGTTCCCGCGATGGTGCAGGCCCTGCGCGAAGGGCGAGTCGAGTTCTGGGACTTTGCGCGCGCGGCGCGTGGGCTGGGCCGCGGCGCGTCCGCGGCGCTGCCTGTCCTGATGGAGAAGCTCTCGAGCGAGGACGGCTCGGATCGTGAGATGGCCGTCGAAGCTCTCGGCGCCCTTGGGCCGGAGGCAGCTCGGGCGGCATCTGCGATCGCGACGCTCTTGCTCGATCCCTCCCACGGAAGGCCGCTGGTGGCGGATCGGTTCCTTCGCAAGAAGAGCCTCTTCGAGATGGCTCTCGAATGGGCCGCCGGGGAAAAGGAGGAGGAGCCGCAACCCGGCCCGGAGACGAAGGCCGTACTGGACGAAGGGCGGGCGCGAAGCCTGAGGCAGGCGGCCGCGCGGGCCCTGGGCGCCATCGGTCCGGCCGTCGGCGACGGCGCTGTTCTCGCGCTGGCGCAGGCGCTCTCGGATCGGGACAAGTACGTGAAGCGCAACGCGGCGGCGTCGCTGGCCGGCATGGGAGCCCCGGCGGCCTCGGCTTGTCCTGCGCTGCTCGACTCGTTGAAGGACCCGGAAGTGCGGGAGGAGGCGCTGAAGGCGCTGGCCGTGGTCGGGAGCCAGACGCGCCGTGGGCGAGATGCGCTGGTCTGGGGTCTGAGCGTGCCGGGGCTCGACTACGACACGGCGGCGGCGCTGGCCGGCGCCGGCCAGGAGACGATGCTGCTTCGCTGGGCGCAGGAGCAATTGAGGCCTGGCACGGCGGGGGCATCCGGCCCCGAGCGAGCTGTTCACATTCTGCCGAACCTGGGCTTCGCGGCCCAGCCGCTGGTGCCGGCAATCGTGGCGATGCTGGGAGAGTCCGACGAACGGCTGCAGCGCGAAGCCGCATCTGCTCTGGGAGAGTTGGGGCCCGCTGCGGCATCCGCGGAGCCGGCCCTGGTATCGGCGCTCGACACGCCCAGCCCGTACTTACGCGCGGAAGTGGCGGAGGCGCTCGGGCGAATCGGAGCCGACCCGGAGAGGGCGGTTCCCGCGCTCGCAGGACTCGTTGGAGATTCCGAGTCCGAGGTGCGGCGGGCCGCCGCCGAGGCGCTCGGGCTCTTCGGTCCCGATGCGGAGGATGCGGTCGATGCGATCGCCTTGCTGCTGGCGGACCGTGCGCCGCGGGTTCGATTGGCGGCGATCCTGGCGCTCGGCCGGATCGGCGCCGAGGCGGCGCGGGCTGTGCCCGCACTGGCGGAAGCGCTTCGGGACGAGACAGGCGCCTGGGAACAGGGCACACCCGGCAGCGTGGAGCTGGCGGAGAAGGCCCTCGTGGCCATAGGCCCGGCGGCGTGCGGCGCGCTCCTGACGGCGCTCGCGTCCCCCGGCGACGCCGGCCGGGTGCGTCTTGCGCGGGTCCTGCGCCGGATCGCGTCGGGACAGTAGGCGCGTGACCTGGACAGGCTCCTTGTCTCCGGCCCAATCGGGCGATAGGCCGATGGGCGCGCCGGGCTCGAGATGGTAACATCCAAGCCCGTCGCTTCCGCGGTCGCGTGCGCGCCGTCTCGGAGGACGCTCGCAAGCTCGGCATCCAGACGACCGAAGGGTGCTTGACTCGTTCTTCGCCGCACCGATTCCCGGCATCGCGCCTGGCCTGCTCGTGGAAGTCGGGCCGCCTGGAGGACGCGGAGCCCCCCGTCCGGCGGATCCGCGCCGCCAAAGCGCCTTCGGGCCTGCCTTCTCAAGGTGCTGGAATCCCGCTGAGTGCCGTACAGGCTTGGATCGACTTACGTTCCTCTTATGACAAGAACGCTACGGCGTTCCG
>JACQFU010000466.1 GCA_016199905.1 Candidatus Wallbacteria bacterium | reverse complement strand
TCGCGCCGGATGCCGTAGAGCATCTGGAACTCGAAGGCGTCCCGGTCGACGCCCCTCTCTCGCGCGAACCGCTGGGCCTCCTCGATGATGGCCGGATCGTGGGTCGCCAGGCCATGGTAAAGCCCGCTGGTCATCATCCGTTTCATCAGCTTCACGTAGCTGGCGTCGACCTCCGCCTTGTCCTGGAAAGCGATCTCCGGGGGCTCCTTGTAGGCGCCTTTGCAGAGCCGGAACCTTCCGCCACGAGCCAGTAGAGCTTCGACGTCGGCCGCGGTGCGCCGCAGGTAGGACTGGATCGCCATCCCGACGTTTCCGTGCTTGGCGAGCGCGCCCTGGAAGATGTCGATGGTCGCCTGGGTGTACTTGGAGCCCTCCATATCGACGCGCACGAAGCTTCCGATCTCGGCGGCGCGCCTGCAGATCAGGTCGACGGCCTCTTCGCAGAGATGCCGGGAGATATCGAGGCCCAAGGCCGTGAGCTTGATCGAGACGTGGGCGGGCACCGCGGACGCGTGGAACTGATCGAGCAACGCCAGGTACTCCTCCAGCGTGGCGCGGGCTTCGCTCTCCTGAGTCGTGTTCTCGCCCAGGAAGTCGATCGTGGCCGTGATGCCGGCTCCCTGGAGCGCGCGGGCGGCCTCGACGGCTTCGCGGCGGCCCTCCCCGGCCACGAAGCGCAGCGCCGATTTGCGCGAGAAGGCGTTGCCCATGATCCACTTCTGGATCTCCTTCTTCTCCGACAGGTACAAGAGCGCGCTGCGCAGCATGGGGATCAACTCTTCGGCTTGTCGTCGCGGGCGCAGCGGAAGCCGACGTTGGGCATTCGGGTGTCCGCAAGTTCGGGGTAACGGTTCCAGACGGCCAGCTCCGGGAATCGGGAGAACCAACTTCCCCCTCGCAACACTCGCTTGCCGGCCCGCAGGGGGTCCTCCCGGCCGTCCTCAGGACTGTATGGATACGACGCATCCAGTGACGCCGTCCACTCCAGGACGTTCCCGAGCATGTCCTCGACGCCGAAGGGACTCGTGCCCCCGGAGACGCTGCCGGACGCGCAGATCCGGCCGCGGCCCGACTCCCGGCAGTTGCATCGCGCGGGCTCTGCCTCGTCGCCCCACGGGTAGCGCCGCGAGTCGCCGCCCCGCGCGGCGCGTTCCCACTCCGCCTCCGAAGGAAGCCGCTTGCCCACCCAGGCCGCGTACGCCCGGGCGTCGTGCCAGCTCACGCCAACCACCGGCATCTGCGGATGGGTAGGCACGTCCGTCTGGCTGGCGTCGAGCCAGTAGCGCGGCTCCGGATGGCCGGTGGTCTCCACGAACCGCCGGTACTGTTCGTTGGTCACCGGAAAAACGTCGATCAGGAACGGCCCGATTCGGACCTCGTGCTCCGGCCCGGCGCCGGTGCCACCCATCCGGCAAGCGCCCGCGGGCACCAGGACCATCGGGATTCCGGCGTCCGTTTGCGCCGGCCCCGAGTGGCGATCGACCAGGTAGATGCCCGAAGCCAAGGAGAGGGCTTCACGCATCCCGGCAGCGGTCTGGAAGCGTCGTTGCGGATCGGCCTCCAGCGCCCGCAGCACCACGGCGTCGACCGCTTCCGGTGTGCTGACGCGCCGCTCCCGTGGGGGAGCGAATCGCCCCACCGGAAGCTCGCCTGTAAGCATCTCGTAGAGCACGACCCCGACGCCGTAGAGGTCCGCTCGCGCGTCGACCGCCCTGGAGTCCTTGCGTTGTTCGGGAGCCATATAGTCGGAGCTGCCCAGGTTGGCGTGGCTGCGCGTGATCCGCGCGCGCTTGGCGTGCGGAGTCCCTTCCAGCAGCGCCAGGCCGAAGTCCGTGAGCTTCACGGTGCCGCCCAGCGTCAGCAAGATGTTGTGCGGCTTGATGTCCCGGTGGATGACGCCGCGGGCGTGCGCGTGCGACAGGATGTCCAGCAGTTCCAGCGTCACCGTGAAGATCTCGCTGGAGCCCAGGCGCCGCGTATCGAGGCGGCGCTGCAGAGACTCGCCTTCCACCCACTCCATCACCAGCACGCGGCTCGAGCCGGCCTCGAAGCGGTCCAGGAACCACACGATGCCCGGGTGAGCCAGCGCCGCGAGCGCTTCCGCCTCCCGATCGAAGCGCTGGACGAACGCCGGGTCGGAGGCCAGCTCCGCGGCGAGTATCTTGACCGCGACAGGCCGGCCCGTGGAACGCTGGGTGCCTCGATAGACGATGCCCATCCCGCCTCGTCCCGCTTCTTCGTACAGCAGGAAGCCCGGCAGCTCGGGCAGGGGCGCCGCACTACCGGTGGAGTTGTCGTCCGGCAATCGGGCTCCGCACTCCGGGCAGGCCGCCGGCACGTCGGGCTCGGACTCCTCGAAGCTCGCGCCGCGGCCGCAGAAGGGGCACTGTTCTTGGAGCCTGGACATGGGAGCGGGATGATAGCGCATTCCGCGCGCCCGTGTCAGCTAGGATCGACCCGTCGAACGAAGCGGCCACCCTCTCGGGTGGCCGCTCCTGCAAAGAGTGGAGGTGGGGAGAGTCGAACTCCCGTCCAGAAAAGTTGAGTCTCGAGCGTCTACAATCATGTCTCGCGATTCGGTGTCTTGCCCCGGAGCTGGTAGCGCGAGCACACGGGTCCCGGGGCCAGCCTGAACGTTTCGGTGCCGCCTACAGGCGTCAGCGGCACCAGAGCCCGTATTGAATGGCGCTCCATCGACCCGTCACAGGCAAACCGGCCGGGGAACGTGGCGGCAGTTAAGCAGCCAGGGCCAACTCGTGGTCAGCGTTTACTTTTTTGACAGGATTTTTACGAAGCCGTCCTGTCAGCTTCGGATTGCTGCCCGCTACCTCCCTGATCTGTCGAAACCGGTGCACCCCCTGGAACTACCTCCAGTATACCACGGATGGCCCCAAAGCGCACGTCTGGCGCGGAGATCCACGATGCCCTACCGGTCCGGATCGGCCAGCAGCATGTACCTGCGCTCGGTCGCCAAGATCCGCAGCCGGCGATGCGTGCGAGGCCATTGGGCCCGGTCGATGCGCTGCCGCATCTCGTCGTCGGCCACGAGGTAGACGGGCCCCTGTTCGAGCATCTCGACCAGGCGGCCCATGTCCTCGAAATGCTGCTTCGCCAGCTCGGCTCGGTTCTTCTCGTAGTGCAGGTCGGAGGCGCACTCGAAGGTGCAGACGGACCGTTCGATGTAGAACGGGATCGACGTCGCCCCGAACCCGCAAAGCACCACGGGCGCGCCGGGTTTCGCCAGCTTGCGAATTGCCATCGCCAGAGGCCGCATCATCTTGAAGTCGCCTTCTGCTTCGTCGGCGAACGGGGCCACCAGAGCCGGGAACACGAGCGACACGACAGCCATCGCGGCCAGGAGCGGCCGCAGCCTGCCTTTGCGTTCGGCCCTATCGGCCGCCATCACGAGCAGCCCCAACACGGGATAGAAGAACATCACGTGCGTTGCCACGCCCTCCAGGGCAGCAGGTCGGTCCACGTGCAGCACCCACGCGATGCCCGCGAGCGACAGGAGCGCTCCCACCAGCGTCGTTCTCGTGGCCGTTCGCGGCACCTCGTCGTTTTCCAGCGCCCGATCGATCCAGCGAGCCAGCAGCAGCGCCGCCGCCGGGAAGACAGGCAGGATGTAGGCGATTAGCTTCGACTTGCTCGCCGAGAAGGCCACGAACGGAACCGCGAACCAGCAGAAGCACAGGGACTCGTAGCCGTTTCGGGCGTCGCGAATTGCCGCCCAGCGCTCGCGCACGGCGGCGGGCACCAGGAAGATCCACGGGAAGAATCCGACCGAGAAAACTCCGATGAAGTAGTACCAAGGCCCGATCCGGCCATGCACGGTCGTGGTCACACGCTGCCACGTCTCGTAAACGACCAGCTGAGTGAACAGCCCCGGGTTGCGTAGGCAGACGGCTACGAACCAGGGCGCGGCGATGAGCGCGAACAGC
>JACQFU010000446.1 GCA_016199905.1 Candidatus Wallbacteria bacterium | reverse complement strand
CCCGGAAGGTCACTCGAAGAAGGGACTCTCTCGGTGTCTGACGCTTCACGCCCAAGAAGGTGCCACAACATGCCGAGCGGCGCCAGTCTTTTCGTCATCTCCGCACCACTACGGGAGATCCACGACTTTGCCGGAGCCCTGCTTTCTATCGACCTTCCAGCCCCGGCGGTGAAGAGCAACCTCTGCTCTAACGCGCCACGGACGCGGTCACCACGTCGAACAGGTCCGCGAGCACGGTGGCGTCTGCGGGGATCTGGTTGTGGTCCACGTCCGGATAGGTCTTCGACGCGTGCACCAGCGCGCCCGCAAAAGTGCCGCTCATCTTGGGAACCTGTGGGTCGACGTCCTTGTAACGCGCCTCGTATCGCTCGATACCCTGACGCACGATCTCCGCGCTGCCAAGAGCCCCGTGGCCCGCCAGCGACCGGATGTCGCCCATCAGGCAGACCAGCTTCGCCGAGTTCGGCTCCGTCTGATTGAAGTGCGCCGTCTCGGCGCTCACGGCCACGGCGTACTCCCGCTGATCCAACTGCGGAATACCACCGTCCAGGTTGTCCCACCAGAGCGACCGCAAGCCGGGCGTGTCCGGGTAGCCCACGGCACGCGACCCTTTCAAAAGCAGCGTCCAGAACCAGCCGATCTTCTTGTGGAGGCCCCAGTTGGCGTAGAGGATGCTCGAGGCGGGCGTTCCGTGGTGCGGCGTGGCCAGCGTCACGAGCGTCCGCACCTTCTCGCCGAATCCGGCCGTTCGCATCGCGTGTCTGGAGACCAGCCCTCCCATGCTGTGGGCCACGATCAACACGCTGGAAGACGGCAGGTGCGCCAGGCCGATCTTCTCCTCCACCAACTGCACCAAGTCGGTCCCGTTCTGCGCGACACTGCGATAGGTCGGATAGAGATAGATGTAGAACTTGCATCTTTGACGCAGTGCGGCATAGCGAGGCGAGGCACGCAGCTTGTCCCAGGTCTTCACCTTGCCGCCTTGCTCCACGTCGCCTTCCGGGTTCTCCCGGCTTTCGATCCCGTGGATGAGGATCACGGGATGGCGTCCGCCGAGCGGCGCCGGATCTTCGGGGGTCTCGCGCAACTCGGGTTTCTGCTTCCACTCTCGCGACTGCGACAGATCCACCAGCGTGAACGTCTCGGCCGTCGACAGCCCGGTCATCAGGGGTACTTCCGCGGTCAACCGTCCTTGCGCTGCGGTCGCCGCGAGAAAACCGCTGGCTTCGGGCAACCGCTCGCCGCGAGGGCCTGGAGCTTCCCCAAGGCGGACCAGCGCGACCAGCGCCTCGGGGCCCGTGGGCGCGCCCTCCAGCGTCAGGCTCCCGGTTCCGACGATATCGATCGTCTGCATGCGTCCCGGTTTCAGCGTCCGCAGGCCCAGCTGGATCGAGCGGACAGGTGTTTCTCCGCGAAACAGGCCCGGCACCTGGGCTGGGACTACGGCTCGCAGGGATACCTCGGTGGGGCCCTGCACCTGCCCGGGCGCCACTGCCAGCGCTGCCACGCCCGGCACGCTGATGCGGCCGCCCGAGGAATCGACCACCGCGCGCGCCTCCTGGCCAGGCAAGGACCGGGAGAACACGACGAACGCGCAGACGAAAGCAAATAAGCGGAGCATGATTCCAATATTCCACTACGTCCCGGCCAGGAGGATGTTTCTGGCGCCGGCGCGGCTTCCGGACTGCGACCGGGAAGTCTTGTACCCGCTCCGGCGGCCGGGTAGCATCACGGCCGACACTGCCGTGGCGCGGCACCACTGCGAGGGGTCCTGGACTGGCCGCTCCCGGCTCCTTCGACTGCGGTACCGGGCGACCAACACGCTTCGCGACGCGTGGCACGGCTGGACCCGGTCTTTCCCGGGGGCTTGACGCCTTCCCCTCCCATCATTATCCTCATGCGCTCCCCGGCGCCAGCCGGGGCGGCGGAGAATCCATGCGAATCGTACTGGGATACCGGGCGAGCGAGACCGAGAAGAACGACTTCTTCGCCGCCATGATGCCGATCGGCCTCGGCTACGTGGCCGGCGTCCTTGGAGAAGCCGGCCACGAGCCCCTGCTCGTCAACTTCACGCACCTCTCCTGGCCGGATATCCGCAAGCTCCTGGCGCGGGAGAAGCCCGGCATGCTCGGGCTGACCCTCTACACCTTCAACCGTCACACCACGATGAAGCTCGCGGCGCTCTGCCGCGAAGTGAGCCCCCGGACCACGATCGTCGTCGGCGGTCCTCACGCCTCCCATTGCGTCGAAACCGTGCTGGGACACTATCCGCAGATCGACTACATCGTCCGGGGCGAAGGTGAGATCACCGCCGTCGAGTTGGTGGAAGTCCTGGAAGGCCATCGCGACCCGATGCTGGTTCCGGGCCTCGCCTTCCGCGGCAAGGACGGCAAGATCGTCCAGACGCCGCCCCGCGTCCCCGTCTCGGACCTCGACACGCTGCCGTTGCCTTACCGGCATTACGAATCGATCGGGGTCGACCAGCGCGCCCAGTTCAGCTATCTCATCACCTCCCGGGGCTGTCCCGCCAAGTGCACCTTCTGCGGAACGCCGGACTTCTGGGGCCAGAAGATTCGCTATCGCAGCGCGGCCAACATCATCCGCGAGATCCGGGAGCTGCGAGAACGCTACGGCCTCCTGTTTTTCAGCGTCCGCGACGATACGTTCTCCTTCAACAAGAAGCGCGTCGTCGACTTCTGCTCGGCGTTGATGGAGGCGAAGCTCGACATCCTCTGGGACTGCCAGTCGCGCGTCAACGCCGTCGACCTGGAGCGTCTTCAGTGGATGCGCCGCGCCGGGTGCGAGCAGATCCAGTACGGGGTCGAGCACGGCGCCCAACCGATGATGGACCTGCTCAACAAGGGAACGACGCTCGAGCAGGTGCGCCGCGCAGCCCTCGCCACCCGCCGGGCCGGCCTGGTGCTCTCGATGTACATGATCACCGGGATTCCCGGCGAGGGAGAAGCCGAGTTCAAGGAGACTCTCGAGCTGGTCGAAGAGACCCGTCCGCACGACATCATCGCCTCGCGCTTGGGCTACCTTCCCGGCACCGAGATGTACTACCGCGAGATGCGCGAGCGCGGAACCGATGACCGTTTCTGGCTCCAGGACAAGCGTAGCGGGGTCTTCGTGCGGGAGGACGAGCAATCCAAGCAGTTCCACCGCCGCCTCGCGCGCCTCGCTGCGCAGTTGCCCGAAAAGAACCGCTACAGGCGCGAGGACTACGAACGCCAGCGCCTCGAGATGGGCGAGCATTACGCCCGCGACCTGGCCGCCGCCACGACCTACGAGACCGATGGCGATGTCTTGGGCGCCGAGCGCGAGCTGCGCGAGTTGCGGCGCCGGGAGCCCGAAAACCTCTGGGGAATGGTCCGCCTGGGTGAATTTCTCTCGCGCCGCGGCCGGCAGGCCGACGCCGTTCCGCTCTTGAGCCAGGCTCTCGACCGGCTGCCTCAGCTCGCGCCCGCCCGCTCGCTGCTCGGAGTGGCCCTCCGCGGCCTGGGGCAAGAGCGCGCAGCCGTGCGCGAGTTCCGGCAGGCGCTGGCGCTCGACCCGTGCGAGCCGATGGCGCTCGAAGAGCTGGCGGGGTAGGGAGGGGCGATTCGCGGTTCCTCCGGGGCTGGTCCGCTCACTCCTCCGACGGACCGACGTTGGGGCCGTCGACCGCCTCGTCGGTCGAGTCGCCGGCGGGGGCCTCCGTCGTCTCGGGCTCCTCCTCGGCGCTGGCGGGTTCGTTATGCTGCGGGGCCTTGACGCGCATGCTCTTGCCGGCGCTCAACTTGAGCTTGAGGTCGGCTTGCGCGTGGCCGCCGCCGTCGGTGACCATCAGGTGCCAGTTGCCCTCCGGCAAAGTCATCACGGAGTTGTTTGCCACCTCCATGGTGGCGAAGGGGCGATTGACGGCCGTGTTCTGATCGGCGGGCCAGGCCTTTGCCACGCTGCCCATCGAGTTGACGCCGAACCCGCGAAACAGCACCCGGCTCGGGCGGACGATGCTCGTCGTCACCGGAGTCGCCGCGACGCTCTTGCGCGGCTTCCGGGGGCGTCCGCCGGGCCGCCCGGCCGCCTGGGACTCCGTCACCGCGGCAAAGGACAGGATCGCAATCAGTGTCAGAGTTCGAACGCGCATGAACAGACCTCCGCTTCTCATCTTCCTCGGCGCAATGCCCGTGTGAGTTCTCCTCGTGCCGCCGCGCGCCCCAGCTCCACGGGCAGATCGAGCGGGGGCGAGACCGCGATAGCTCGCGGAATGCGCCCGGGCAGGCCGCCGTCTTTCTCCGGGATTTTCCAGCCGTGCGCCCAGAACCCGGCGATCGCCTCGCCGCAGCCCGGGCACTGCCCCTTGTCGAGCAGGTACTCGAGAATGTGATATCCGCGGCGCTCGATGAGCAGCTTGCGGCACTTCGGGCAGTAGGTGTTCTCCCATTGGCCGACCGAGCCGGGGATGTTCCCCGCATAGCAATAGCGCAGCCCCTCCTCGACGCCGATCTCGCAGGCGCGCACGATGTGGCGAACCGTGGTATTGGCCGCCTCGGTCATCCGGTAGTCCTGGTGGAAGGCCGTGCAATGCCACGGAATATCGGGTGAAATGCCGGCCAAGAAACGCGCGACGTCTCGCAATTCTTCCTCGGAGTCGTTGAACCCGGGGACGATGAGCGTCACGATCTCGAGCCAGAACCCCAGGCGGTGCAGGCTGCGGATCGTCTCCAGGACGTTCTCGAGCGTGGCGCCGAGCGAGCGGTATTGCTTATCCCGGAAGCTCTTCAGGTCGACCTTGTAGAGATCGGTCCAGGGGCGCAGGTAAGCGAGCACCTCCGGCGTGGCGTTGCCGTTGGAGACGAAGCCGCAAGTGATCTTCTCGGCCTTGGCGAGCTTGAAGACTTCCACTGCCCATTCGCTGGTGATGAGCGGCTCGTTGTACGTGCTCACCATCGCCGGCGCCTTGCGCTGCTTGGCGATGGCGACGATCTCGGCTGCGCCGATGTCCTTGGGCGGAGCGATCGCGGAAGGGTCGCGAAGCGCTTGCGAGGTGAGCCAGTTCTGGCAGTAACTGCAATGCAGGTCGCAACCCAGCATCCCGAAGGAAAGGGCGGCGGCCCCCGGAAACGCGTGGAAGAACGGTTTCTTTTCGATCGGGTCGACCTGCAGGCCGGCAACGTATCCTCGCGGCACCAAGAGTGTGCCGCCGCCGTTGAAACGCACGCGACACACGCCGTCGAATCCGTCGGGAATGACGCATCGGTGGCCGCACGCGAAACAGCGGACCTTGCTTCCCGGCAGCTTCTCGTAAAGCTCTCCTTCGGCCGTCCTCGCCTTGAGTACCCGGTCGAGCGTGGCGACTTCGGGTGCGCGCTCTTTCGGCATTGCAGCACCTCCGCGGACAGTATACGCCCCCAGCCCCCAGCCTGTAGCCCATAGCCCTACAGTCTCTCGATGACCGCCTTCGCAAAGGCCGACGTGCTCAGCTCGCCGCCGAGGTCGCGGGTCTTCTGGCCGTCTTCGAGGGCCTTGTTGTAGGCGTCGCGGATCTTCTGGCCGCAGACGCGCGCGGTGTTGTCGTGACGCGTGTCGGCGATGTGGTTCAGCATCATCGCCGACGACATGATCAGCGCCAAGGGATTGGCTTTGTCCTGACCCGCGATATCGGGCGCGCTGCCGTGGACGGCCTCGAAGACGGCGTCCTCGTCGCCGATGTTGGCTCCGGGTGTCACTCCCAGTCCGCCGACGAGGCCCGCGCACAAGTCGCTCACGATATCGCCGTAGAGGTTCTCGCACAGGATGATGTCGAATTTCGTCGGGTCCTGCACCAGCTTCATCATCCCGGCGTCGATGATGACCTCGTCGTAGGCGATGTTCGGGTAATCGTTCTCGTAGACTTGGCGGGCCTGGTTCAGGAACAGCCCGTCGCTCATCTTCATGATGTTGGCCTTGTGGAAGACGCTGATCTTCTTGCGGCGGCGGTGCGTCGCGTAGCGGAACGCCCAGTGCGCGATCCGGTGGCAGGCGCTGGCCGTGGCGACCTTCATCGAAACGATCACGTCGTCGGTGATCTGGTTCTCGATGCCGCTGTAGAGGCCCTCCGTGTTCTCCCGGATGATGACCAGGTCCACGTCCTCGAACCGGGTCTTGACGCCGGGCAGGTTTCGCACGGGGCGTACCGCGGCGTAGAGGTGGAGTTTCTTGCGCAGCGCCACGTTGACGCTGAAGAAGCCCTTGCCGATGGGCGTCGTGCAGGGGCCCTTGAGAGCGACGTGGTGCTCGCGGACCGCAGCCACCGTGTCGGCGGGCAGGACGTCGTCGCCGCCTCGGTCGAGGGCAGCCACGCCGGCGTGGCGTTCGACGAACTGCAAGGGCGAACCCGCGGCCTCGAGGATCTTCCTCGTGGCGTTCATGACTTCGGGGCCGATGCCGTCTCCGGGGATGAGGACGACCGTGTGGATTGTCATGGAAGGGGCTCCAGGGGACCGTCGGTGACTAGGCCAGCAACGGGTCCAGCTTCTCGGGGTCGATGCCGAACTCCTTGATGGCGCGGCTGACCACGTGCTGCTCGACCTTGCCTTCGCGCCCGAGCGCCTGCAGGGTGGCGACGACCACGGACTCGGCGTCGATCTCGAAGTGGGCCCTCAGCGCCTCGCGAGTGTCGCTGCGGCCGAAGCCGTCGGTGCCGAGCGTGACGTAGGGCGTGCGGACAAAGCCGCGGATCTGGCCGGAGACCGACTTCAAGTGGTCCGTCACGGCAATGATGGGCCCCTTCGACTTCTCCAGCGCGCGCGTCACGTACGGCACACGCGGCTGCTCTTCGGGGTGGAGGCGGTTCCAACGTTCCGTCGAGAGCGCTTCGACGCGCAGTTGCTGGAAGCTCGTGGCGCTCCAGACGTCGGCGCCTACCTGATAGTTCTCCGCCAGCAGCTCCTGGGCTTTCAAGGCCGAGCGAATGATCGGACCGCTGCCGAGGAGTTGCGCCCGCAGCTTGAAGTCGCCGGGAGCCTTGCGGAACAGGTAGAGCCCCTTGAGGATTCCGTCCTCGGCGCCCTTCGGCATGGCGGGCATCGCGTAGTTCTCGTTGTAGAGCGTGATGTAGTAGAAGATGTCCTCGCCCTCGTGGACCATCCGCCAGAGGCCTTCGCGCGTGATCACGGCCGTCTCGTAGGCGAACGCCGGGTCGTAGGCCATGATGTTGGGCAACGTCATCGCCAGCACGTGGCTGTGGCCGTCCTGGTGCTGCAGCCCTTCGCCGTTGAGCGTGGTGCGGCCGGCGGTGGCGCCCAGCAGGAACCCGTGCCCCCGCGAGTCGGCAAACGCCCAGATGAGGTCGCCGGTTCTCTGGAACCCGAACATCGAGTAGAAGATGAAGAACGGGATCATGTGCTCGCCGTGCGTGGCGTAGGCCGTGCCCGCGGCCGTGAACGACGCCATCGAGCCGGCCTCGGTGATCCCCTCCTCGAGCAACTGGCCGTCCTGGGCCTCCGTGTAGCTGAGGAGGAAGTTCTTGTCGACGGGCTCGTACTTCTGACCCACGGCGCTGTAGATCTTGATCTCCTTGAAGAGCGAGTCCATGCCGAAAGTGCGCGCCTCGTCGGGCACGATGGGGACGATCCGCTTGCCCATCGGCTCCCGCAGCAATTGTCTCAAAAGACCCACGAACGCCATCGTGGTGGAGACCTCGCGGTTCGGGGGCGTTCCCTCCAGGAACTCTTCGTAGACATGGTCGGGGGCCAGCTCCAGCGCCTTCGGAGTCGCGATCCGCTTCGGGACGCTGCCGCCCAGCGCCGCGCGCCGGTCCATCAAGTACTGATACTCCAGGCTCTTGGGACCGGGATGGAAGTAGGGCGGGTTCTTCAACTCCGCGTCGGTGATCGGAAGCTCCAGGCGATCCCGGAACGTCTTCAGCTCCTTCTCCGAGAGCTTCTTCATCTGATGCGTCACGTTGCGCGCCTCGAACCCCTCGCCCAGCGCCCAGCCCTTGATCGTCTTGGCCAGGATGACCGTCGGCGCGCCCGTGTGCTGCCTGGCGTGCGAGTAGGCGGCGAAGACCTTTTTGTAATCGTGGCCGCCGCGCCGCAGCTTCACGATCTGATCGTCGGTCATGTTCTCCACCAGGGCTTTCAGGCGCGGATCGGGCCCGAAGAAGTGCTCCCGGATGTAAGCCCCCGACTCGATCGAGAACTTCTGATACTCGCCGTCGAGCGTCTCGCCCATCTTCTCCAGCAGCACGCCGTCCACGTCGCGAGCCAGCAAGTCGTCCCACTCGCGCGCCCAGATGACCTTGATGACGTTCCAGCCGGCGCCGCGGAACACGGATTCCAGCTCCTGGATGATCTTGCCGTTTCCGCGCACGGGCCCATCGAGACGTTGCAGGTTGCAGTTGACCACGAACGTCAGGTTGTCGAGCTTCTCCCGGGCCGCGATCGAGAGCGCTCCAAGCGCCTCGGGCTCGTCGGTTTCGCCGTCGCCGAGGAACGCCCAGACGTGGCAACCGGAGGTGTCCTTGATGCCGCGGTGCTGCAGGTAGCGGTTGAAACGGGCCTGATAAATCGAGTTGATCGGCCCCAGCCCCATCGATACCGTGGGGAACTCCCAGAACTGGGGCATCAGCCGCGGATGCGGGTAGGACGAGAGCCCGGCCCCGGGCACCACCTCACGGCGGAAGTTGTCGAGCTGGGCCTCGGTGAGACGCCCTTCGAGGAACGCGCGGGCGTAGATGCCGGGAGCGGCGTGGCCCTGGAAGAAGACCTGGTCGCCCGGTTGAGCGTTGTCCTTTCCGCGGAAGAAGTGGTTGAAACCGACCTCGTAGAGGCTGGCGGAGGAGGCGTAGGTGCTGATGTGTCCACCGATGCCGGCGTAGCGCTGGTTGGCGCGGCTCACCATGATGGCGGCGTTCCAGCGGATGATGCGCCGGATGCGCAGCTCGATCTTCTCGTCGCCGGGGAACTTGGGCTCCTGCTCCGGCGAGATGGTGTTGATGTAACGGGTCTGGACCAGCGGGGCCAGGCCGACGTTTAATTGGCGGGCGCGCTTGAGGACCTTGTAGAGGAGGAACTGGGCGCGCTCCGGACCCGAGCGCTCGACGATGCGGTCGAGGGCCTCGATCCATTCCCGGGTCTCTTCCTCGTCGCTGTCGGGAAGCTGGTGCTTGAAGCCGTCGTACATCTCGCGCTCCTTGAGTAGCCCCTGCGGATGCCGGACCCGGTGCCATCTGCCCTCGGCCCCGCGTCCGTCCAGCCGATCCTATCACGAAGCGCGAAGACCGCGAAGCAGCGCTCGCGACTGATGCGGCTCCAACCGTTCCCAGCCTCAAGCCTCCAGCTCTTCGGCCAGCTCCTCCGGCGTCGTCACCGGCGCCCGGCAAGTGCGCGCGCGGCAGACGTAAGCGGCGGGCTTCCCGTCGACGAGCGTCTTGCCGGCCAGCAGCGGCACCAGGCTCTCCTCGCCGGAGCCGGGCCGCAGCAACGCCAGCGAGGCTGCCGGCAGATACGCCCTGTGGGCCGTCTCGATGAGGGCCCGGGTCCGTTCATCGCCCGGCTCGCCCACGAAAACGATCTCCAGCGGCTCGGTCAGCTGGAAATCGACCGCGGCCAGGAGGAAAGGGAAGGCGGACGGGGCCTGCTCCATCAGGGGCGCGAGCAGTTCCAGCGTCCGGCGCGCGGGCTTCTCCAGCGAGTCGTCGCCCAGCAGGCGGGCCAACCGGACCAGGGCCAGGACCGCCAGCGAGGTGCCCGAGGGCGTGGCGCCGTCCTGGTACGGCTTGGTGCGCACCAGCAGCTTCTCGTGGTCCTTTGTCGTGAAGTGGAAGCCGCCTTCCTGGCCGTCCCAGAACAAGTCCAAAAGGAGCGAACAGAGCCGGCGGGCCTCCTGGAGCCATCGAGTCTCGAAGCCCGCCTCGTAGAGATCGAGCAGCGCGCACGCCATCGCGCCGTGGTCCTCCAGATAGCCGTTCAGCTTCGCCTGGCCCGCCCGGTAGGTCCGAAGCAAGGCGCCGTCCGGGCGCGACATCCGCGTGAGCACGAACTCGGCCGCCTCCGCCGCCGCGTCCATGTACCGCCGCTCGCCCAGGACCCGGTAGCCGTCGGCAAGCGCCGAGATCATCAATCCGTTCCACGCCACCAGCACCTTGTCGTCCGTTCCAGGATGAACGCGCTTGGCCCGCGCCGCGTAGAGCGTCTCGCGCCCCCGGCGAAGGACCTGCGCCACCTCGGAGGCCTCCCGTCCCGTGGCGGCCGCGTAGGTCTCGGCGGTTTCCTCGGCGTGCAGCACCGTCTTGCCGTGCTCGAAGTTGCCCCCCGCCCGGATGCCGTAGCAGGCGCAGAACACCTCGCCCTCGCCCGCGGGCAACAGCGCCTTCACCTCTGCCTCGTCCCAGACGAAGAACCGCCCCTCCTCGCCCTCGCTGTCGGCGTCCTGGCTCGACCAGAACCCTCCCGACGGGTCCCGCATCTCCCGCAATGCGTAGTCGAGCGTCTCGCGCGCGACCCGCGCGTGCTCTTCTTCTCCGGTCACGAGATACCCCTCGAGGTAGGTCCGCGCCAGCAGCGCGTTGTCGTAGAGCATCTTCTCGAAGTGCGGCACCGCCCACTCCTCGTCCACGGAGTAGCGATGAAAGCCCCCGCCCACCTGATCGTAGATGCCGCCGGCTGCCATCTTCTCGAGCGACGTGCGCACCTGGGACATCAAATCCAGGCGTCCTCGGCGGCGCGCCGTCCGCATGAAGAGCGACAGATCCATCGAGTGGGGGAACTTCGGGGCCCCGCCGAATCCGCCGTGGATCTCGTCGAAGTGGCTCGACATCCGATCGACCGCCCCCTCGACCAGCCCCGGCAGCATCGCTCCGGGCGTCCCCGCCTGCGGCAGGCTCGACAGCCTCTCGAGCTGGAACGACCACCCCTGGGCGTTGCGATCGACCTCGTCGCGCCGCTCGCGGTAGGCCTTCGACAGCTCCAGCAACACCGTCGGAAAACCCGGCATCCCGTGCCGGTCCTCCGGCGGAAAGTAGGTGCCGCCGTAGAACGGCTTCCCCTCCGTCGTCAGGAAAACCGTCATCGGCCATCCGCCGTGGCCCGTCATCGCTTGCACGAAGGTCATGTAGATCTCGTCGAGATCGGGCCTCTCCTCGCGGTCGACCTTCACGCAGACGAAGCCGGCATTCATTTGACGCGCGATCCGCTCGTCCTCGAACGACTCGTGCGCCATCACGTGGCACCAGTGGCACGCGGCGTATCCGATGGAGAGCAGGATCGGCTTGTCCTGGCTCCTCGCTGCGGCGAAGGCCTCTTCCCCCCACGGATACCACTCGACCGGGTTCCGCGCGTGCTGCAACAGGTAAGGGCTCGTCTCGCCTGCCAGGCGGTTGGTCTGGGCCGCTTCGCTCACGCCGCCAGCTCCTGATCCTCAGGATGCCTGCGAAGGTACGTCCCCACGTAGGAACAGGTCGGGACGACCTTCATCCCCTTCTCGCGCGCGAAGGCGAACCCCGCCGCGACGACCTTCTCTGCCAGCCCCTTGCCGCGGGCCGACTCGGGCACGAACGTGTGGTAGAAGTCGAGCGCGCCGGGACTCTGGCGGTACTCCAGCATCACCTCGTCTCCGTTCTCCATGGCTATGACGAACCGGCCGCGATCGGGCTGATGAACGACGTCTAGGCTCATGCCGCCAGCATACGGGCAGTCAGCCGCGCCGCGCAACTCCATGGCGGCTGGCGTCACAGTCCGCCGCCGGTTGTCTCCCCCAGCGATACCGCCGGACAGTAAAGACCTTTCGACTCCCGTTTCCACCAGGCCCCGGTCGCCCGGCGCTCTGCCAGTCGCGTGAAGCGATAGTCGAGCAGCGTCGCCCGGACGTAGCGCGGCGGCGCGTCCGGGAAGGGGTCCTTCTCCAACAGCGCCCGCACTTCCCGACTCCCCAGCAGCAGGCGCTCCAGGAAACTCATGAACCACGGGTTCTCTCGGTAGGTGCCGAGGGCGGCGAACCACATTTGCCAGTCGAGGCGGGGCTGGTGGGGTGCGACGAATCCGGGGGCCCGCATCGGGTCGCCGGCCTTGTAGCGAAACTCGTAGGCCAGCCACGTCTTCCCATCGGCGCTGCCCTCGACCTGGATCTCGGGCCGTTCCGGCGTCATCACCGCGAAGAGGCCGTAGTGGTTGAAGACGCAGAACGGGCGCACCGCGCGCTCCAGCGCCGCCAGGGCCGCGGCCGACGGCAGGCGCACCGGGAAGAGGACGTGCAACTGGCCCAGACTGATCAGGACGAGCAAGCCGGCGATCGCGCCGTTCACCGCGCGTTTCCAGCCCGGCTCGAAGGCGCGTGCGTTCTCTTCGACGTCGGACGGCAACAGCTTCGTGGGCAGCTCCCGCGTCACCGCCCGGTCGTCCAGCAGCAGCACAGCCAGCGCGAGCGTCAGCCAGTTGAAGTAGCAGTAGTTGCCCGTGAGCGAGATCAGGACCATCAACGTTGCGAACCCGCCGCAGGCGACGAAGCGCAGTTTGCGGGGTGCGACGATCAAGAACGGCAGCGCCAACTCGATCCCGAACATCGCGGCGCAGGACGCCCTCTGAAACGGTGCGGGCAGCTGATGGGCCCACCAGCCGATCCAGGTCGGCAGCGGCTGGGTCTCGTAATGGACCTGCAGCGCCGTGAGGCCCCACCAGGCCGGATCTCCGCTCGCCAGCTTCACCACCCCCGAGCGGAACATCAGCCGGAACAGCAGCCAGCGCAGGAGCCAGAGCAGCGCTCGCGACGGCCGATCCTCCCGCGCCAGGCCGGGTCGCAGCTTCCAGGGCGCGAAAAAGATCGCCAGGAACCCCGCCTCCAGCAGCAGTAGGTCCCACTGGAACGAGGGGAACTCCTGCCCGATGCCGAAGAGCGAGAGCCAGAGCATCCAGAGCGCGGCAAACGCCAGCCCCTGGGCCACCCCGGCCATGGCCAGCAGGGACAGCCCCGTTCCCAGGGCGCAGGCGCCCCAGAGTGCCGCGTCGCTTATGTTCCACCAGAACAACGTCGGCAGCTCGAGCCAGCCCGCGCCGCCCAGCTGTCTGCGTGCCTGCTCCAGGTAGCGGGCCGCCGGCAGGATGCCGTCCTTGCCGAGCAAACCGATGATTTGAGTCCAGAGCGACCCGAAGGCCGCCAGATACGCCGCCGCCAGCATGCGCAGGAACAGCCATCGCACGCCCACGTGACACGGTTTCTCGCGGGCGCCCCAGCCGGGAGCCTTTGCTTTCTGTTCGTCCATGATGGGGACACCTACCTGTCCCCATTTTCCAGCATACGCCTTGACGCCGCGCCGCCGGGAGCTGCTACGCTGGTCTTGATGATCCGCGCCTGTCTCGGCCTGCTTCTGTTACTGGCGCACTCGGCCTTTGCCTGGGGGCCGCAGGTCCACGCGTATCTGGGACGTGACGGCGCGCGGGCTGCGGGGCTGGGCGCCAAGGACCAGGAGTTGGTCTCCTCGGGCTCGCTCCTGGCCGACCTGGATCACACGCTCAAGGTGCCCGGCGTCGTCGGCGACTCGGCCGGGTTCGCCAGGGCGCTCGTGAGCGTGCGGGGACGCTCGGCCGAATCCGATCGCTGGGCGGCCGGATGGCTGGCCCACGCGCTGGCGCAGGACCCCGGACAGGGCGAGGTCTCCGATCGGACCTTGAAGCTCTACGCCGACTTCATCCTGGGACGCCAGAGGAGCTACCAGATCGGCAGCGTCCTCTTCGACCCCGAGCGCGTCCGCCGCGCAGCCACGCTACTCCACGGACAGCCGCCCAGCGTCCGAGACGTGACGCGAGCCGTCGAAGACTTGGCGCTGCTCGGCATGGTCGAGGGAGCGCTGCTCGACCTGATGCCGTTGGAGCTGGACGGTCGCCAGCCCACGCTCGCCGACAACGTGCGCGAGCAGGTCCCGGACTGGGACTTGCTGCCCGCAACCCTGACGCGCGAAGGTCGCGGACTGCCGTCGGCTCGCTCGATGATGCCCGCGGCCTTGTCCCACTTCGAGCGTCGGCTGCAGGAGTCGCTCGATGCCACGCGAAGCGTCCTGGAGACGCCTCCTCTGCCCCGCGACCTGAAGCCCGTGCCCGGCAGCGTGGAGCCTCGCGCCCATCCGATGGGCAAGGTCCCGATGCCGCCGGCCAAGGCGATGGGCGTGACGGTGACCACCCGCGAAGTTGCGGGCGGAATGATGCGCACCTCCGTCACGATCGCGTCGCAGCTGCTGTTCCGCCCCGCTGCTCTGCTGATGATGGAGAAACTGGGGAAGGATCTCTTCCCGCAGGCCGTCCTGCACTGGGACGCCACCTCGCGCCTAGGCGAGCGCGTTCCCGCGCTGCGCCAGTACCTGCGCGAATCCGCTTCCCGCGTCGAGAAGCTGTTGCCCTCGAAGTAGCGGGTCTTCCCATCCGCTTTCCAGTGCTGCGGCCTCCTCGTGCTTTCCGAGGCCCCCAAGCCCGGAGCCCCTCTAGCCCCTAGTAGATCGTTTTCAAATCAACGCTACAGTCCAAGCATCATGGTTCATGCCAAGAGGAAAGACCTAACACAGAGACACGAAGCCACAGAGGCAGAGAGAAACCTCCGTGTCTCTGTGCCTCCGTGTTGACAGTCTTT
>JACQFU010000445.1 GCA_016199905.1 Candidatus Wallbacteria bacterium | reverse complement strand
GCCGACATGCTCCAGCATCATGGCTGCCGAGAGGATCATTGCGATCGGATTGACGATGGGCGGATCGAGCTTCTCGTACTTCGGCGCCGAACCGTGGGTCGGCTCGAAGACGGCCACCCGGTCGCCGATGTTGGCGCTGGCGGCGAAGCCCAGTCCGCCGACCAGCCCGGCGAAAGCGTCGCTCACGATGTCTCCGAACATGTTGCTCGCCAGGACCACGCCGTAGTCCTCAGGGTTCTTGGTGAGCCACATCATCTGGGCGTCGATGTTGGTCGACCAGAGCGCGATCCCGGGGAACTCCTTCTGGACGGCGCGGGCCTCCGCCTCCACCATTCCGGACGTCTCGCGGATGACGTTGGGTTTCTCGCAGACCGTCACGGATTTGAAGCCCTGCTTCCTGGCGTACTCGAAAGCGGCCTGCGCGATGCGGCGGCAGGACTTGCGCGTCACGATGCGGGTCGACACGGCCAGGTCCGGTCCCGGCACCGCGGCGAAGGGCTTGAACTTCGGATGCGTGGCCAGAGCGGCGCGCACCTGCGGCGGCGGATCGGTCCATTCGACGCCGCAATAGAGGCCCTCCGTGTTCTGGCGGAAGATCGCGGCGTTGACGAGCGGCTCTTCGAACCCGCCGGAGGACGTGCGGCGAACGAAGTTGAGAGGATTGCCCGGGAACGAGCGGCACGGGCGGATGCAGATGTCGAGGTCGAAGTGCTGCCGCATCGTGACGATGGGGCTGTAGTAGACCAGGCCCTTGCCCTGCAAGCGGGGCGACAGCTCGGCGTCGGCTTCGTGTTTGGGCTTGGAGGTGATAGCCCCGAAGAGGCCCAGGCTGTGCTCTTCGAGCAGGTCGACAGTGCGCTGAGGGAGGGGATTTCCCTCCTCGATCCAGAAGTCCCAGCCGATGTCGGCGTGGAAATACTCGGCATCGAAGCCGACGGCCTTCAGGACCCGCACGGACTCCGGCAGTACGACCTTGCCAATGCCGTCACCCGGCATCGTCACGACAGTGTGCTTCGCCATGGCGCCCTCCAGATGGACGAACAGTCAAGAACGAACCGGGCCTGGCCCCGGACAGAATTCCCCCTCTCGATGGGAAGCGCGATGATAGCACGCCGAGGCTCTCGAGGGGAAGCGTCGGCGCGGGGCCGGAACCCTAGCAAGCGGCCGCGCCGTAGGTCGAGCGCAGTGGCCCGGCGGCGGACGTCGGCTATACTGGAACGTGTGCGGGCCGGCAACCCTGCGGCGGTACGTCCCATCCGGAGTGCGGACAGGCTCGCAAGGAAAACGTCATGCGCATCCTGACTCTGTCCCTGGCGCTCGCGCTGGTAGTGACCGCGGGTCCGGGCCGGGCGGGCGGCCGCCACGGGCACTGCTACAACCAGAACGACTATCATCGGGGCGGTCTTTACAGGTCCGGCCGTGGATTCGGCCCAATCATCTACGCGAGCCCCACGCTCGATCCGTCCTACCGCGACAGCTTCTGGCAAACCACGGCGCCGCCCCCCACGGCGCCGTCCGTCTACTGGACGCAGCCCAGGGGCACGCCCGCCCCCGAGGGCGTCTCCACTTTCTGGGTCAATCTGGGGCCTCAGCCTCAACCGCCGGCCTATCAAAGTCCGACGCCGGCCATCTACAACATCCCGGCGGCAGCGCCCGCCTCTGCGCCATCGGCGCCGGTTGCAGGTCAGCTTCCGGTGGGCGGCCCATCCGGGCAGATTCCCGGGACCTGGGTCTACGAGCCGGCCTACGGACGTGTCGTTTTCGTCCCGGCTGCGACCGTGTCCGGCAGCCCTGCCGGCGCCTCGGGGCCGCCGGACGTTCCGATCCAGCCGGCAGGCGCCCTGCTCCCGCCGCATGCAGGTGCGCAGGCACGGCCCGTCGAGTTCCTCCCGCCCAGCGAGGCGACCGGGCTGCCGTCGGGGGGCGCCGGTCGCTGAAGCAGGGGACAGGCCTGGGGTTCGGCAAGCGGTGCGGGTCCGGGAGATCGTGCAATGTCTCGCAGGTCCATCGAAGCTTCAGGTGACTTGCGAGTTGCGGTGCGTCAATCGAAGAGTGGCCCTATGAATCGAGTCTTCTTTATATGGATGGTGTTACTGGGGCTGAGCCGCACGGCTCTGTTCGGACAGCCGCTCGTGGTGGGAGTGGCGGGTGCGGCTGTGGCCGGGAGCTTCGACTCCGACAACGGCACGCTCGGCGCTGCCCGGTTAGATTTCCCAATCGACGTCGCCATCGACGGCACCGGAACGCTTTTCGTTTGCGATCAGAACAACCACCGGATCCGGCGTCTGGACCTGCGAGAGGGCCTTGCGGTCACCGTGGCGGGCAGCGGTCCGGCAGGGGCGGCCAACGGCGGATTCTCCGGGGACGGCGGCCCGGCCGTGCAGGCCCGGCTCCGGGGGCCGCGCAGCGTGGCCCTCGACGCCGCCGGCAACCTCTACATCTGCGATAGCGGCAACCACAGAGTGCGCCGCGTCGACGCCCGCACCGGAATCATCAGCTCCATCGCGGGC
>JACQFU010000448.1 GCA_016199905.1 Candidatus Wallbacteria bacterium | reverse complement strand
CGCGAACCTGCGCATCTCGGTGGCCAACCGGCGGTTCGGCGAGTTCTTCGGCCTCGATCCGGTCCAGGTCATCGGCATGGACGACAACGACGTGCGCCTGGCGGTGCTGGGGTGTTTCAAGGACCCGGAGGGGTTTCAAAAGCGAGTGGGCGAGCTCTACTCGGACCCAGGCGCCGAGGGCGAGGATGAGGTGGAGTTGGCTCGGCCCGTGCCGCGCATCCTGCAGCGCTCCAGCGGACCCGTCCGCGACCCTCGCGGTCTCGTGCTGGGCCGCCTCTGGATCTTCCGCGATGTGACGGCCCGTCTGCGGATGGAGCGCGAACTGGAGGAGAAGGCTCGCCTGATCGCCGAGTCGGACCGGCTCAAGAGCCAGTTCCTGGCGACCACGTCGCACGAGCTGAGGACGCCGCTCAACTCGTTGCTGGGCTTTCTCAAGCTCATCCTGGAAGGGGTCTGCGAGACGCCCGAGGAGGAGCGAAGCCTGATCTCGTACGCCTACAACACGGGCACGCACCTGGCGACGCTGCTGAACGACATTCTGGACCTGGCGAAGATCGAGTCCGGGAGCGTGCCGCTGAACATGGACTGGATCGAGATCGGAAAGCTGCTGGGCGAAGTGCTCCCGATCTGCGCCGTGCAAGCCCAGGCCAAGTCCATCTCCTGCGAACACTCGGAACTGCCGGCAGACCTGCCCTTGGTGAACGCCGACTACCTGCGCCTGCGGCAGGTGATGCTCAACCTGATCGGCAACGCCATCAAGTACACCGCCACCGGCGGGGTCCGGTTGGAGATCGACTGGTCGCCGGGCAGCCCGAGCCTGAGCTTGCGGGTCACCGACACCGGGATCGGAATGGATTCGGCGGTTCTGGCCGGAGCCCGGACAGGCGAGTTTACGTCCCGGACCCGGCGAGGCGTCGGCAGCTTGGGGCTGTCGATCGCGCGGCGGTACCTGGCATTGATGGGCGGCTCGCTCGACCTGGCCAGCCCGGGCGCCAACGAGGGAACGACGGCGAGGATCACCTTGCAGGCCCGGCCCTGCGACGGCGCGGTCCGGGAGCGAGAGTCGTCCGGAAACTCGCCTCGGCCGAGGGCAGCGCTGGCCGCCGGTCTGGCCGTCTTGGTGGTGGAGGACGACTTGCCCAGTGCCCAGGCCGTGCGTATGGCGCTGGAGCGCCTTGGCAACTATAAGGTCACCGAGTCGGAGGACGTGGCGCGGATCCTCGCGCTGGCACGCACGGGCGAAATCGAGGCGATCCTGATGGATGTGTCGCTGTCGCGCAGCCGGCACGAGGGGCGGCTGCTCGACGGGCTGGAGATCACCCGGATGCTGAAGGCCGACGAGCTTACCCGGCACATACCGGTGGTGCTGATGACGGCGCACGCGATGGCCGGCGACCGCGAGCGAATGCTGAGGGAAAGCGGCGCGGACGCCTACGAGTCCAAACCGATCCTGGACTTTCACAGCCTGATGGCGCGGCTGGCCGCACTCGTCAGAAGAGCTGCGGACTAGGGCTCCCAGGTTGTAGATTGGCGAACACCATGCAAAACCCGGCGGCAATGACGGCGACGAAACCCGAGCAGATCGATCCGCGCCTCGACCTGGTATCGGAGATCGATCGGCTGCGAAAGGAACGCGACGCCATCATCCTGGCGCACTACTACCAGGAGAGCGAGATTCAGGACGTGGCCGACGTCGTGGGCGACAGCCTGGCGCTGGCGCAGGCCGCAGCCAGGCATCGCAAGCGTGTGATCGTCTTTGCCGGCGTCCACTTCATGGCCGAGACGGCGAAAATCCTCAACCCGGAAAGCACGGTCGTCGTGCCGGACCTGGCAGCCGGCTGCTCGCTGGCGGACCGATGCCCGGCCGAGGAGTTCCGCAAGTTCCTCGACCGGCATCCCGGCCACGTGGTGATCAGCTACGTCAACTGCTCGGCGGCGGTGAAGGCGATGAGCGACGTGATCTGCACCAGCTCTAACGCCGAGAAGATCGTGCGGTCGTTTCCGCCCGAGCAGAAGATCGTGTTCGCCCCGGACCAGTGGCTGGCGCGCTACATCATCCGCAAGACGGGCCGCGAGATGGTGTACTGGCCCGGCTCCTGCATCGTGCACGAGGTCTTCAACGCGCAGCAGATCGCCAAGCTGAAGGTCCAGAACCCGGATGCGCTGGTGATCGCCCACCCGGAGTGCGAAGACCCCGTTCTGGCCCTTGCGGATTACATCGGCTCCACGGCCGGGCTTCTTGCCTTCACGCAGAAGAGCGAGGCGACCCGGTTCATCGTGGCCACCGAGGCGGGCATCCTCCACCAGATGAAGAAGGCCCGCCCGGAGAAGACCTACATCCCGGCCCCGACCAATGAGGGCTGCGCCTGCAACCTCTGCCCGCACATGAGGCTGAACACGATGGAGAAGCTCTACCTGTGCTTGCGGGACTTGAGCAATGAAATCGTGATGGACGAGGCCGTGCGCTTGCAAGCGCTCAAACCGCTTCAAAAGATGTTGGAGCTGTCTTGAGTCGGATTTCGGCGATCGACTCTCGCCCCCCTGTCCTCGGCCCGTCGCCCTCGGGGACTCCGGAGGGTTGCGAGCTGCTCGGGCTGCCGCCGGCGGCGTTCATCGAGCGAGTGCGGGACGCGGGCGGCGGAGAACTGCACGCCAGGAAGCTCTTGCGGCGGCTCTACCGGGCGAACGAAGCCGAGCGACGGGCAGGCGTCGAGACGCTCGCAGCGGGGATACCCGGGTTGCCGAACCGGCTGCTGGCCCGGCTCCGTGACTGGCGGGCCGAGACTCCCCGCGTCGCCAGACGTCAGGTCTCGGCGGCCGACCCCGGCACGGTGAAGCTCCTGCTCGAGAGCGCCGACGGGGCGACCTTCGAAACCGTGCTGTTCCGCAACCGCCGCGCCGCGGGCCGCTGGAGCCTCTGCGTGTCGACGCAGGCCGGCTGCCGGATGGCCTGCCCCTTCTGCGCCACGGGACGCGCGGGGCTCAAGCGCAATCTGACGGCCGCGGAGATCGCCGGCCAGCTGCTCGTCGCTCGCGAAGAAGTCCCCGCCGGCGAGCGCATCGCCAACGTCGTCGCGATGGGGATGGGCGAGCCCCTGGACAACCTGCCCGCGACGCTCGACGCCATCGAAGTCTTGAACTCGTCGGACTGCCTGGGTGTTGCTGCCGACCGGATTGTGATCAGCACGTGCGGCCACGTCCCCGGCTTGGAACGACTTGCCCGCCATCCCGTACCCGTCGGGCTGGCCGTGTCTCTCCACGCCTCCACCGACGCGCTGCGGGACCGCTTGGTTCCGCTCAACCGGCGCTATCCGCTCGCCCGGCTGCTGGCCACGCTGAAACGCCACCCGCTGAAGACGGGCAAATGGATCTGCTTCGAGTACATCCTCCTCAAAGGAGTAAACGACTCCGATCGGGACGCCGCCGCGCTCGGCCCTCTCCTGGAGGGACTCAGGGCGCTGGTGCAGATCATCCCCTACAACCCCATCGAAGGAGCCGGCTTCGAGCCCCCCACCGCGGCCGGCGCGCGCGAATTCGCCGCCCGCGTCCGGGACTCGGGCGTCCCGGTCGCCCTTCGCCGGTCCCGCGGCCCCGATATCGACGCCGCGTGCGGGCAACTGCGAGCTGCGGATTCGGCCCCGGACTGATTTTGCCCGGATCAGGGGCCGGGTTTGCCTATGCCCCTTCCTCGGCCTCCGGTGGCGGCATCACGGCCTCGGTGGCCTCGGGGGCCGGAAGTTTCCCCTTACCGGGCTCGAAATCGACCGAACGATCGCAGCACAGATGCTGGATGCGCGACGGCTGTCCGGCAAACAGCTTCTGCTTCTTGCACTTCTTGCACGAGATGACGAAGCGGATCACCTTGCCCGTGAGGACGTCCTTCTCGATGAGGAAATGCGGGTTCTCGTCGAATTTCTTTCTGGTGGCCTGAGGCATGGCGCGTCTCCTTTGCTTCGACCGGTCCATCGTAGGGCGCCGCGCCCTTCCAGTCAACCGGCGGCGAAGTCCTTCTCCTGCCCCGAAAGCGGGATCGTGTGGTACTTTGATCGCCCGATGCTCCGGCTGACGCTCGCCCTCGCGCTCTTTCTCGCGGTCGCCTGCCCCGCGGCCGATTTCCTGCCCGTCTCCGAGATCAAACCTGGAATGAAGGGCCACGGGCTGACCGTCTTTTCGGGGACCGAGCCGGAGCGCTTCGAAGCCGAGGCAGTCGCCGTACTGAAGAACGCGCTGCCGGGCCAGGACCTGATCTTGGTGCGCTGTTCGGGCCATGACCTGGAGAAGACCGGCATCATCGCCGGGATGAGCGGCAGCCCCATCTACTTCGACGGCCGTCTGGCCGGAGCGCTCTCCTACGCCTGGACCTTCGGCAAGGAGCCGATCGCCGGGGTCACGCCTATCGCTTCGATGCTGGACGACATGAAGCGATCCTCTTCGCCGGCTTCGGGCACGACCGGCCTGCGCCGGCTCTCGTCGCCGCTATTGGTAAGCGGTTTCACGCCCACTCTGCTCGAGGCGCTGAAGAAGCGCGTGGGCAGCCTTGGCCTGGTGCCGGTCCTCGGCTCGGGCAGCGCCCAGCCCGGCCCGGTGCCGCCCGCGCGCCCCGTCCCCGGCGGCGCCATCGGCGTGGAGCTGATCCGCGGCGACTGGAACGCTTCGGCTGTCGGCACCATCACGCACGTCGATGGCGATCGCGTCCTGGCCTTCGGTCACCCCCTCTTCGGCCTGGGCCCGGTGGCGGTGCCGGCCACGGGGGCCACAGTGCACACCATCTTCAGCTCGAGCTACCTCAGCTTCAAGTTCGCCTCGCCGCTCGGGTCACTGGGCAGCCTGGTGGAGGACCGCCAGAGCTGCATTGTCGTGCGAAGGGGAGAAGAGCCGCGGATGGTGCCCGTGAAGCTGCGCACGAGGAACGTGCGCACGGGACGCAATCAGGTCTTCGCGCTGGAGGTGGTGGACAACGCGAAACTGACTCCGTCGCTGGTGCTCGAGTCGGCCGCCAACGCCCTGGACGCCGCCGAGGCCACCAGCGACGACCTGACGGCGGAGGTGCGCTTGCGCGCGCGGCTCCGAGACGGGCGCGAGCTGGAGCTGTCGGACCGGTTCGACAACGGCCGCAACGGGCCCTTCAACCTGGCCAGCTTCGCGCCCTTCCTGGAGCTGCCCGACAACAGCTACGCCCCCGCTTTCCTGGCCTCCATCGAGGCAGACCTGGAGCTGCTGCCAGGCCGAGCCACGGCCGAGATCCTCGACGCCTATCCCTCGGTTCGCCAGGCGCGCGCCGGGGAGACCTTCCTCGTGCAAGTGGCCGTGAAGCCCTACGGGAAGCCGGCCCAGACGCTCGGCGTCCCGGTAGTGATGCCCGCCGGAGCGCCCGAGGGACTGGTGAGAGTCGACATCGACGGCGGGGCCGCGATCGCGCCCGACCTGGCAAGGCCCGAGGACCTCGACGGGCTTTTGAAGTACGTGCAGGCGCGCAACCGAGCAACCGATCTGGTTGTGAGCGTGGAGGAGCCCGGGCGGGTGCTCGATCACCGCGGGTTCCACATTTCTCGGGCGCCCGGCTCGCTTCGCGCCGTCATGGGCAGCGAGGGACAGATCGCCCGGACGCGCGTGAAGGTGCCGACGGAGTGGATCCTTTCGGGACTGGCCTCGACCTCGGTCGAATTGAAACGGCAGGTGGTTGCGAAGTGAGACGGGCTATCGGATGGGTCGCGGCGCTGGCCTTGGCGACAGCGGTGGCATCCGTACACGCGGGCGGTACGCGGCAGCGTGTGGTGCGCACGGCGGAGGATTTCGGACAAGGCGAGGTGGAGGGCCTTTCCATACGCGAAAACGGCGTGCTTGCTCAGGGCCGCATGCGGCAAGTGCTTCCCGGGTTCGGTCGCAGCGTCTGGTCTGCCGTGACGGTCACCGGAGGCGCAATCTACGTGGCGACGGGCGAGCCGGCCGGGCTGTACAAGCTCGAAGCCGGAAAGGCCGTGCAGATCCACGCCGACGCCCGAGCGATGGGCTACACGCTGGCCGCAGCGCCCGACGGGAGCGTCTACGCCGGCGAGCTTTCCCAGGGCGCGGTGCTGAAGGTCGCTTCCAACGGCCGCATCGCTCCCTACTCGAGCTTCCCGGCAGGCTCGATCTGGGCGATGGTCTGCGACGCGGCTGGAAATCTCTACGTCGGCACGGGGCCTCGCGGAGTGCTGTACCGCATCACGCCTGCGGGGCAGGTCGAATCGTGGTTGGACACCGACGAGCACAACCTTCTCTGCGTGGCCATGTCGGGCGCAGGCAAGGTGCTGGCCGGCGGCGGCGAGCGCGGCAACGTCTACTCCATCGGAGAGAAGAACCGAGCGGAGATCGTCTGTCACTTCTCGACGGGCAGCGAAGTGCGAGCGCTCGTACCGGTCGGAGACCTCTTCTACGCGGCGGTGAACTCACCCGAGACGGAGAAGCCGGCCGAGCGGCGGCGCGACCGGCGCGACGTGCACGAGCAGGCATCCGAGAGCGCCCCGCCCCCGCCCGACAACGGTCCCCGTCAGGACGATCCCCCCGACGGCGACGACGTCCACGCGAGCCGCGTCCAGCATACAGAGTCACCGGAGCCAGTGACCCCAATGGCCCCGGAGTTCGACGAGGGCCAACCGCTGTTGTCGGGGAGTCTCTACTCCGTGGACGCCGCGCAGAAAGCCGAGCTGATAGCGTCGTTCCCCGACGAGGTGATCCTCTCGCTGGCGCGCGAGGACGACGGCGGGCTCCTGGTCGGGACGGGGCCGCACGGGCGGCTGTACCGGGTCGACCCCGTCAGCGGCGATCGGACGATCCTGCATCAGCTCGAGCAGGCCCACGTCACCTGCCTTGCGGCCAAGGACGGGCGGCTGGCCGTGGCCGGCACGGCCGAGAGCGGCGCAGTGGTGCTCTCGGGTGCACCCAGCCCGATCGGCACGTGGACTTCCCCGGTGTACGACGCCGGAGCGGTGTCGCGGTTCGGGCAGTTGAGCATCTTCGGCACCGGCGCGGTGCAGGTGTTCACGCGCTCCGGCAACGACCCCACGCCCGAGCGCCGGTGGAGCGACTGGTCGGCTCCGCTGGTGCCGCCCGGCGGACCGACCGCCAGCCCGGCGGGCCGCTACTTGCAATTGCGCGTGCAGCTCGACAGCGCCGCGCGGGAGGCGCGAGTGGAAGAGCTGAACTTCTACCACGCCGGGCCGAACCACCGGCCGCGGATCGAGAGTCTCACGGTCACCTCGGAGTCGGCCGAAGCGGAGCCTCAGGCCAAGGCGCTGCAGTCCAAGACCGGCAACTCCTCGGAAAAGGACCTGGTCCTGGAGCTGCCGCCTCCTGCCGACGGCGCTTCGCCGCACAAGGGCAAGGCCAAGAAACGCGATAAAGAAGACTCGACGCATCCGCCGGCTCAGGAATCCAAGAAACAGTTGCCGGTGGGCCTTCGAAGGATCGCCTGGGCTGCGACCGACTCCGATGACGACCAGCTCAGCTACCGGCTCCAGTTTCGAGACACCGCGCTGGGCGAACGCGCTCTCTGGCTGCCGTTGGGCAAGGACTTCCCACTCGAAGACACGACGGAATACTCGTGGGACACGACTCTGGTGCCCGACGGCCGCTACGAAATCCGGCTGCTGGCCACCGACGAGCGCTCCAACGCCGCAAGCTCCGTGCTGACGGCCGAGAAGGTCTCGGAGCCCGTGGTCGTCGACAACACTCGTCCGGAGGTGGCCGACCTGGTCGTTTCCGGCGATCGGGTGACCGGCGTCGCGCGCGACCGCGGCTCCCACATCGCCGCGCTGGCGGTCAGCGTGGATGGCGGGCCATTTTCGCCCGTCGAGCCCGCCGACGGAATCTTCGACGGCCCCGAGGAGAAGTTCTCGTTCCGGGTTCCGCCGTGCGACCCGGGGCCGCACGTACTGGCTGTGGAAGCGACCGACGCTGAAGGCAACACCGGCATGGCGCACGTGCTGATCCGCGCCGATGCCGGGAAGTAGCAAGCTGCCGCGCCCTTCGACCGCGATTCCTGAAGCGACTTCAGGACCGCCACACTAGCGCTGCGAAGCCTCCTGGCCAACAAACCCGTCGATCCCCTTCGCCAGTTCGCCGATCTGTTCGAGGTATTTGCGGACCTCCGCCGCGGCCTGCAGCGAGAACTCGTCGTGACCCGGCATCTTCTCCAGCCTCTCCAGGCTCGCCAGCGCCTCCCGCAGCGGGGTGTCGCTGACGAGTCCGAAAGCGGCGGCCATCCTCGAGAGCAGGACGGTCTTGGCGTTTTCGGGGAGCTTCCTCAACGCGCCGGAGCGGTCGAGCAACCGGCGCACGCGGGCGATCAAGGTGCTGAAGGGCCGCGACTTTCCGACGAAATCGTCGGCACCGTGCTCCAGTCCGCGGTGTTGATGAGGGTGTTGTAGCCGTAGTCGATCCCGGAGTCGGCGAGCATCCGCGCATTCACGGTGTCGACGAGGTTCTGCGAGATCTGCGGCTCGAACGCGCTCAGCGAGAGCGCAGCGAGCACGAGCCCGCTGAGCGTCAGGAGAAGAATCAGCGCCATGACGAGGGCGATGCCGCACTGGTCGGTCAGACAGTCAGGTATCCTCATGGCCGTGTCCCAGTTCAAGATCAACGCCAAAGTTTCTCCTTCATGCTTTTTGATGAGTACCGTCGAGAGCGATCGGCGTCCATGGGCTCCGTTGACACCGCCGTGTCACGGCGGCACGACGAGATGCGCGCAAACTTTTCATGGCCCGGCATTGACAGGGTTCTGCCCCTCCATTAGCTAGCGTGACGGATAAGCTGGGTGATGTACCTCCGTCACACGACGCGGCGGAAAGACGGCAAGGTCCACACCTACTGGCAACTTGTCCGTTCTGTCCGCGTCGGCCGTAAGGTTGTTCAGCAGACCGTCGCTCAGCTCGGCGAGCTCGACGCGCACGGTCGGGCCCGCGCGCAGGCCCTTGCCCGCACGATCATGGGCGACCAACTCCAGCCCGATCTGTTCGAACCCGAGAGCGACGAGGCGATTCCCGTCCGGTTGAAGCGCATCCGTGTGGAGCGCGGCCGGACGTTCGGCGATGTGTGGCTGGGGTGGACGCTGTGGCGCGCCTTGCGGCTCGACGAGGTCCTGGCGCGCCTGGTGCCGGAAGGGCGGGAAGCGGTGCCCTGGGCCACGATGGCCGCTGTCCTGGTGCTGGCGCGGCTGAGCGAGCCGTCGAGTGAACTGCACATCGCGGAGACGTGGTATCGCGGGACGGCGCTGGAGGACTTGCTCGCGCTGCCGGCGCCACTGGTGAACGCGGACCGCCTCTATCGGGCCCTCGATCGACTGCTCCCGCACAAGCGCGCGCTCGAACAGCACCTGGTCGCGCGGCTCGGCGAGCTGTTTGCTCTCGACTACGATCTGTTGCTCTATGACGTGACGAGCGTGTACTTCGAGGGGCTGGCCGCCGCGAACCCGCTCGCCCAACGCGGCCACAGCCGCGATCACCGCCCGGACTGCAAGCAAGTCTGTCTGGCCCTCGTCGTCACCCGCGAGGGCATGCCGCTCGGCTACGAGGTGTT
>JACQFU010000452.1 GCA_016199905.1 Candidatus Wallbacteria bacterium | reverse complement strand
CGCTCGCGATCTGCTGGGCCGTCTGGGCCCTGAGATGGCAGATCTGGACCGTCGGTATCGAGGCCGCGCGCCCGCCTCACACACCCATCACGGCCGAGGAATGGTGGACACGCGCCTTGGCCGCCGGGGCCTTCGACGCGGCCCTTCTGGATGTGCAGGACGTCGCCGCATCGCAACGAGAACGTCTTGTCGATCGGTCGGCCAAGCTGGATCCCAAACGTGGCGCGGCCCTCCTCTGGCAACTCGTGGTAGCGGGTCACGAGGCCGCCCTGCCTCCGCTGGAGAGGCTGCTCAGGTCGAAGACCCCGGCCGCCGCTCGGGCGCTGTTGCCCACGATCGATCTGGCCGGCGTCTGCCGGGACCGCAAGCCGCGTTCCGCCCACGATCGCGCGCTGAAGCTCGCGGCCGCGAAGCTCTGGCTTGCCTGCGCGGACCCTTCATCCGGCTGTCTTTCCGCATCCGGTCCGCCAACTCCGGACGCTCTCACGCGGCTCGCATGCCTCGCCGCCACCGATAGCTTGCCGCCCGACTGCGCAGCCGCGATCCGCGCCGGGCTCGACAACCCGAGTTGGCCGCCGGCTGCCCGCGCCCAAGCAGCACTGGTCTGCGGCCTCTCGGGCATTGAGGGCTGCCGGCTGTTGCTGCAACGGTTGACCGGCCACCGCGACTCCTCGGTTCGCGTCTGGGCGGCGCGTGGATTGGTTTGCGGAGGTCTCACACCCGAAATCCGCGTCGCGGCATCTGCCGCCCTCGAGAGCCAGTTGACCGCGGGCACCGCGACCGATTCCGAGCTGACGCGCGAGGCCCTGCGCGACCTTCAGCCGTCGCCCGCTGCGGGAGAGCGGCCTTGATCTTCTATCGCAGGAGCGTCCGCGATCGGATCGGTCCCCGCGAGCGCGCCGCCAACGTCGTCCTGCTGATCGGACTCGCCGGCATCGGTGCCTGGGTCGTCGCGCGAGGCCGCCAAGTCAACCCCGACCTGTTCCGGCTCAAGGAGAGCGCTCTTTCGTCCACCACCCGCGAACGCGCAATCTACCGCCGGCCGGCCGAGCGATTCACCGCCTTACCCGAGTCCGGAGCCGAAGTCGGCCTGCTGGCGCCCGACCTGCTCGGCGCCGATTGGCATCGCGACGGCGCCCTGGAAGTCTTCGGCCCCGACCAACTCTATGAAAAGATCGACGGCCGCGAAGGCCTTTACAAGTCCTACGGTTTTCGGCGACTCTGGACTGCCTCGTATGTCGCCACAGCCGCGCCAACCAGGCGAGTCGACGTCGAGTTGTTCCTCCTCGGCAGCCCGATGCAGGCCTTCGGCGTACTCGCTACGGAGCGCCAGGCAGCGACCATCGCCTCGGGTTCCCCGGACATGGCGTCGATCCCCAACGGCCTCTACCTGGTACGCGGGGCGTACTACGCCCGTCTGGTCGGCTCGGAGGCTTCCGGACAGGTGCGCGAGGCGGCCGCCGCCGCGGCCCGCAAGCTGGACGCGCTCGCAACCTCGACCGTTGCGGCTGCCGCCACGTCCTCCGACGGGAAGCAAGTTCCGCTCGCCTCGCTGCTGCGTTCTCCGGAGTCGTGGACTCCTGCCAGCAACCCGCTCGTGTTGCTTGGCGCCGATCCTGCCACGCTGCGCTACGTGGCCACCGACGGACTCGGTATGGATTTCTTCAAGGGCCTCTACATGGCCGCGCTCCGCGAGGGAGGCAAGGACATCCGCGCTTATCTATTCCCAGCCCGCGATCCCGCCGAGGCCCAGGCCGTTTTTCGCAAGTATTCGGAGTACCTGACCCGCCAAGCCGAGCGAGCCGCTCCCGGCGCCTTCCCCGGCGTTCCGGCAGGCGCAGTTGCGGTTCGCGACAAGGTGCTGAATACTTGGGAGTGGACCTGCCAGGTCGGCCGGTTCGTGACCGGCGTCACCGAGGCCGAGGATGGCCCGGCCGCCGCTAGAGTGGTGGCAAAGCTGGAGAAGGCCCTCCAAAGCGAGGCCCGATGAGCCCCCCTCCCGATCGCCCCCGCGGCTGGCCCGTGCTGGAGCCCCTCGACCGACCGCGCGCCGGCCATCCAAGCGACGAGGCCCAGCGGCACGAGCATCCTCCCGGGGTCGAGCGGCTCGCGACTCGCCGAGAAGTGCTCGGGCGCGCAGGCCGCTTTGCCCTGGCAGCCGGCGGGTTCGGCGCTGCTTGGAAGTTGCTGAGCGACCCGGCCGGCGAAAAAGCCATCGAAAAACCCGAGCTAGTACGCCTGCGCGCAGGCGGTTTCGCCGTCCCGGAGCGGCCAGGCACCCCTCGACTGGTTGTGGTCCACGGGACCGACCCGGAGCGCATGCTGCGCGCCGGCCTCGACCTTCTTGGTGGCCTCTCACGCTTCGTGTGGCCGGGCGATCGCGTCGTACTCAAGCCCAACGTGGCATTCGATCGGTCTCCGAGTCTTGGGGCGACAACCAATCCGATTGTTCTGGCGGCGGCCGCGCGATTGCTGCGCGAAGCCGGCGCTCTCGAGGTGCGCGTGCTCGACAATCCGATCAACTCGCCGGAAGGCTGTTTTCACCGCAGCGGCATCCGCCAGGCGGCCCTGGACGCCGGAGCCCGCCTCATCCTTCCGTCGCCTTCGGAGTTCCGTACCCTCGCCGTCGAAGGGGCCGACCTGATCGCGCGCTGGCCCATGTTCTTCCGGCCCTTCGCGGACGCCGATCGCGTCGTGGGCATCGCGCCGCTGAAGGACCACAACCTCTGCAGCGCCTCGATGACGATGAAGAACTGGTACGGGTTGCTCGGTGGCCGTCGCAACCAGTTTCACCAGAAGATCCACACCATCGTGTCGGAGCTGGCATTCATGATGCGGCCGACCTTCGTGGTGCTCGACGCGACCCGCGTGCTGATGCGCAACGGCCCCACCGGCGGCAGCCTCTCGGACGTCAAGCCGCTCGACACGCTGGTCGTAGCGACCGACCAGGTGGCTGCCGACTCCTACGCTTACGAGATGCTTCTGGAGCGCGATCCGTCGAAGCTCCCGTACCTGGAGCTGGCCCAGGCGCGTGGCGCCGGCACCCGCGCCTGGCGCACGCTGCAGTGGCGGGAGGTGACGGTGTGAGCGGGACGCGGCTGCCGATGGCCCCCGCGCCGGCCGGCGGCTCCGGCTGCGGTTCCTCGTCTGCGTGCGGTTCCGGCTCTTCCTGCGGCTGCGGTTCCAAGCCCGCGCCACCTGCGCCTCGCCAGTTCCGCCGCCGCCTCACCCTGCGCATCACCGACGTCCGTATCCTCTCCCAGGCGTTCTTCTTCCTGCTGTTTCTCTTCCTCGCCACGGTGACCTGGTTCAGCCGACTCGGCGGCTACCCGGTTTCGCTTTTCCTGGAGGTCGATCCGCTCGTCGCCCTGGCCACCGCGCTCTCCACGGGCACCCTCTATCGCAACCT
The DNA here is from genome assembly GCA_016199905.1 of Candidatus Wallbacteria bacterium. Classification (GTDB taxonomy): domain Bacteria; phylum Muiribacteriota; class UBA6191; order JACPRK01; family JACPRK01; genus JACPRK01. Next base: position 1,283 of record JACQFU010000452.1, on the reverse strand, counting down.
CGTCTGGTCGCTCTGGGTGCTGATCCCCACGCTGCTGTTGGGCCGCTGGTTCTGCAACTGGATGTGTCCCTACGGCACCCTGCACCAGTTCATCGGCTGGCTCTTCGGAAAGCTCACCGGGAAATCGATGCTCGACGCCAATCGCTACCGACCCCTCTTCCGCGCGAAGTACGTCCTGCTCGCATTCTTCCTCGTGATGGCGTTGTTCGGCTCTCTGCAGATCGGTCTCCTGGACCCGATCTGCCTGATGTACCGTTCCTACGCGACGGCTTTCGCCCCGACCTATGACACGGCGATGGCCCGCGCGCGCGAGGCAATGCCGTGGCTTCCGGAGGATCTCCTCGCCTCTCCCGGCGGCAAGCACTCGAGGATCTTCGGCTCGAGCATGCTCGTCGGCTGGATGATGCTCGCGCTGCTCGGGATGAACCTGATCGTCCCCCGCTTCTTCTGCCGGACGCTCTGTCCCCTCGGAGCCTTGCTCGGCACGCTCAGCCGGTTCAGCCTCTGGAGGATCGACCGCGATCCGAACAAGTGCACCAACTGCGACCTCTGCCTGATGCACTGCGAAGGTGCGAGCGACCCCCACCTGCTCCTGCGCACCAGCGAGTGTTTCGCCTGCATGAACTGCATTGAGGACTGCCCCGACGACGCGCTTTCGTTTCGCTTCATGCCCCCGAAGCAGGCGAGCATCGAGCATGTCGACACCTCCCGCCGCCGGCTGGTCTTCGGCGCCGTCGCCGCCGCGTTCACCACCGCTTTCGCCCGCTTCAGCGGCGCCCGCGGCGACCGCACGTTCTCGCCTTCCGTCATCCGTCCGCCCGGCTCGCCAGCCGAAGCCGAGTTCCTCGACCGCTGCATCAAGTGCGAGCAATGCATCCGGGTCTGTCCCACCAATGTCCTGCAACCTGCCCTCTTCCAGGCCGGGCTTGAGGGGTTCTGGACACCCGTGATGGATATGCGCGCCGGCTACTGCGAGCTCAACTGCACGCTCTGCGGCCAGGTTTGCCCCACCGGTGCCATCCTGCCGATCCCGATCGAGAAGAAACTGGGCCTGCCACCCTTTGCCGACCAGGGACCTGTCAAGGTCGGCACGGCCTTCGTCAACCGCAACCGCTGCCTGCCCTGGTCGATGGAAACCCCGTGCGTCGTCTGCGAAGAGGTCTGTCCCACCTCACCCAAGGCAATCGGCAGCTACGAGGAAGAGGTCGTCCGCTGGGACGGCCAGAAAGTGACGCTGCGCAAGCCCTTCGTGCGGCCGGAGCTCTGCATCGGCTGCGGCATCT
>JACQFU010000451.1 GCA_016199905.1 Candidatus Wallbacteria bacterium | reverse complement strand
TTCGGCAAAGGCTCGTCACGGGTCTTTCGTGGGTTCGAATCCCACCGCTTCCACCTGAATCGTACCGCACCCAGCCACTCCGTGCAATGTCCCCGGGGGGGCGCGCTCACTTCTTCTCGTAGGGCAGCGAGATGAGGTGGACCAGCTCCGCGGCGGCTTCGAAGACAGGGTCCTTGTGGACGAGCGTGGCGCCGTAGCGCTCGGCCGCGGCGACGATCCAGGCGTCGGCGATGGAGACCGGCACTTGCGCCCGGACGCGGGCGGCGGCGCGGATCAAGTCGTCGTCCACGTCCACGCGCAGAATGGGCAGCGTTTGCAGTTCCAGGTAGATCTTCTTGGCGGCCCGCTCGCCTTCGTCGACCCAGACGCGGTGATAGATCTCCATCATCGTCATGAACGAAACGAAGACCTCATAGGTGCCCAGCTCCGCTTTGCGGAGAATCTCCTCTACCAGCTCGGCGCCGTCGGCGTCGTCGCGCAAGGCCAGCAGGGCCGTGGTGTCCAGCAGGTACCTACCCTTCACGACTGCGTTGCACCTTCCTGTCGGCCAGCAAGTTGAGAGTCAGGGTCGCTCGGGACTTGCCCCGGAAGCTCTGGATGGGGTCGGAAGGGACCGGGATCACGAGCATCATCTCGCCGTCGTCCAACCACTCGAGGCGGGAGGGGGGCTTGATGTCGTATTTCTTGCGAAGCTCCGCGGGGATCGTGGTCTGGCCGCGGGCCGTGACGTTGCTGATCATCGGCGCGCGCCCCGTCGGGACGTCGCGCTTCCGGGAGCGGGCAGCCTTGGACTTGTTTGATACTGGGCTCATCTGTCGAGTCCGAATTTCTTCATCTTTTCGAACAGCGTCGAACTGGCAATTCCGAGGCTGCGGGCCGTGGCGGCCTTGTTGTTTCCGCAGGCGGCGAAGGTCTGGCGGATCGCCTCGCGCTCGATCTCCTCCATCGTCAGGCCGGCGAGTCCGCCGGCGCCGCTCGCAGCGGCTGCCTGCGGGGGGACGACCTGAGTTGCGGCACCCAGCAGCATGAGATGGCCGGGCCGGATCGTTTCGCCGGCGGCGATGGCGACGGCCCTGTCGAGCACGTTGGCCAGCTCGCGGACATTGCCGCGCCAGGGCTGTCCCGCCAGCACCGCCAGCGCCTCCGGCGTGACGCCGGGGGATCGGCGCACCGAGAGCAGATGCTGCACCAGCAGGGGGACGTCGTCGCGGCGTTCGCGCAAGGGCGGCAACTTCACGGACACCACGGCCAGCCGGAAGTAAAGGTCCTCGCGGAAGCGCCCCTCCCGGACCATCGCCGCCAGGTCGCGGTTGGTCGCCGCGACGATCCGGACGTCCACCTGACGCGAGCGAGTGGAGCCCAGCGGCCGGACCTCGCGCTCTTCCAAGGCGCGCAACAGCTTGGGTTGCAGTTCGGGGGCCAGTTCGCCCAACTCGTCGATGAAGAGCGTGCCGCCGTGGGCCGTCTCGAAGGCTCCGGTGCGCTTGTCCGTCGCTCCGGTGAACGCGCCCTTCTCGTGCCCGAAGAGCTCGCTCTCCATGAATTCGCGCGAAGCCCGCGCACAGTCGAACACCACGTACGGGCGGCCGGCGCGCGGCGAGGCTTCGTGAATCGAGCGGGCCGCCAGCTCCTTGCCGCAGCCGGTCTCGCCCTCGATCAGGATCGCAAGCTCGGCCGCGGCCACGCGCTCCAGGAGGCCGAAGACTTGTCGCATCTTTCGACTCTTCCCAAGGAGCTGGCCGAACCGTTCGGAGGCGCTCGGGAAGATGACCAGTTCGTCGGTCTCGGGCGCGAAGTCCAGCGACGTGCGGCCCAGGCGAACCCGGCTGCCGGGGCCGAGGAACGCTTCGGTCACGCGCACGCCGTCGAGAAACGTGCCGTTGGTGCTGCCCAGGTCCTGCACGACGAAACCGTCGGGGCGGTGGCGGATGACCAGGTGCTCGGCGCTGACGGCGCCGTCTGTCAGCGCCAGGTCGTTGGCGCTTCCTTTGCCGACCTTGACCTGGGCACCCGGCGCCAGCCTCACGCTGCGTCCGGCGTCGGGCCCCTCCGCGACGACGAGGCGGCCGCACTGGAGCGTGACGGTCGAGTATTCCAGCGACTCCGCGGGGATCTTTTCTGTCTCGGGCCTGGTCACGGTCTGAAGACGCGGAGCGGTGGAAACGGGCCCCCTCCGGGCCCGGGCCGCGCCGCGCGGGCGGAGGGATCGTAGTGGCCGGACCGTTGCGATGCAAGGCGGGAGTTGAGGGAGTCAGAGATTTCGAATAGCAGTCGCTCGCCCAGCGCGTTTTCTTGACGCAGCTCGCGTCCCAGTCCGATCGCGTGCACCACGACTCCGGCGCTGCGGGCCATCGCCACGGCTTGCGGCAGCAGATGGGTGCTGGCGGGGCCGGTCCAATCGATGTTCTGATCGACCCCGTCGGTGACGAGCACGGCGACCCGCCGGCCCGGCTCGTGACCCAGCGCCTCGGCGGCGCGGTAGACGGCGTCGTTGAGGGCGGTGGCTCCGTAAGCACGCGCGTTCGAGAGCGCCTCGAGCACGCCGTCCTTGTCAGTGGAAAACGGGCGCGCCAGGGTCACCTCGTCGTTGAAGACAAAGAGAGCCACGCGGTCCTCGCGGCCCAGGCCCTCGATGAACTTGCCGGCGGCCTCCTTGAGGCTGGCCTGGCGCTCGGCGGCGGCCATGCTGGCGCTGACGTCGACGACCAGCGCCCAGCTCGCCGGTGCCGTAGCTGCCGGCCGGATGCGGAGACCGCGCGCCGGCACGGAGTCGACCAACACCTCCGGCGCGGGAAGCTCGGCGAAGGGCACCGGCGCTCCGTGGCGCAACGCGCATGCCCAGGTCGACGGCCGTCTGGACGGGGCCATGTGGACTCGGTAGGTCCGTCCAATCTTTTTGCCGTCGACCAGCACGGCCTCGACGGCAACGTCGGCGTCGCCCTCGCCGTGTGCGGCCGGATCCAACCGGACGGCGAGCGGACCCGCACCGCCGCTGGCCGCGGTGTGGCCGTCCACCAGACAGGCGAGCCGCTGCACTCGCGAGCCGCCCGGGCCGATGACGACCGCGTGGAGCACGGCCGGCGAGGCTAGCGTCATGCCATCGAAGGCGCCCTCCAGCGCGGCGGCGGCGTCGGGCCGCGTCACCTCGACGAAGACGGCCGCCGAGCCGACGTCGCCGCTGGAAGCGGCGGCCACGGCGTCGATCCGGTAGCGGCCGGGGGCCCAGCCGGACGTATCCCACTGGTAGACGTAGGGGGCGTGCTCGACGATCCCGAGTCGCTTGCCGTTGGCGGTGAACTCCATCCGGGCAACGCCCAGCTCTGGCCAGGAGCAGACAGCCTCGGCGGCGAGAGGCACCTTTCCGGTCAGGCGGGCGCGGAAGGCAGGGGTGACGAAGCGCACGGCCACCAGCGGTCGCACCACGCGGGCCGAGACTCGCTTCTCGAGGGTGCGGCCGTCGGCAGTGAGCATCCGCACCCCGAAGCGGTGCAGACCCTCCGGCACGGCACGGGCGTTGAAACCCGCGGTGTAGACCCGGGCGGCTCCGACGATGCGGACCGAGGCGTCGGCCGGGAGCGCGGACGAGTCGAGGTCCGCGGACGCGACCTGCACGGGTGCGGTGTCGCCGCCGAAGGTCTTGAGCACGGTGGCGTCCATCATCAGCTCCACGCGCCGTGGTTGCACGCCGCCGGCGCTCACCTCGAGCTTGGCGTCGCCCCACAGTGCGCTGCCCTCGGAGGGCTGCAGCACGGCGAGGTCGGGCAGCGAGTGACGCAGGGCGACCTCGCAGCGCTCCTCGGCGACGCGGCCGAAGCGGTCGCGAAGGACGGCCCGCACGACGTGCTTGCCGGCCGCGAAGGCCTCGACCGGCTCGGTCACTCTCGCCGGCAGGCGATCGAAGCAACCGATGGGCTCCTGGTCGACGTAGATGTCCGTGCGTAGTCCGACAGGGGCCGTTCCAGAACCCGCGTCGGCCACGATGTTCAGGATGCCGGTGATCTGCGCGCCCGAGGCGGGCGAGGTGAGGTGGACGGAAGCCATCGGGGGAAGGGGACGCGTGTATTGCAGGCGGTAGACCGGCCGTCCGCCGTCCGACTCCAGAGCCATCGAGGCGACGGTTTGCTTCTCGCCGTCCTCGTAGACATCGAGGTCACCGGACGACAAGCGGGCCACGTTCACGCCCAGGCGCGCTTCCCGGACTGAAACGACGACTTCGGTCGGTTTGCCTGCCACGGGTGCGGGGATCAGGGCCGCGGCCAGCTCGTAGGCGCGACGGCGGCCGCCCGGGACGC
>JACQFU010000450.1 GCA_016199905.1 Candidatus Wallbacteria bacterium | reverse complement strand
CTCGCAGAAAAGTAGGGCAGGCCTCCGTGCCTGCCTAGCCCTGGGCCGGCACGGAGGCCGGCCCTACTGCATCATGGCTTCGTTTGCTCCAGTTGTTTCGTGGCAGTCACTAAGCTTGCTCTTCCTCGAATACGCGCTGCATGTCGACGTAGGCGATGATCTCGAAGCGATCGGACAGCAACTGCGAGGCGGTTGCGTCGTCCAGCGTCACCCGAACTTGGGCGGGGTTGCTCGCGATGGGAAGAGTACTCGAGCCCGTCGCGGCACCGACGAGCTCGATGCGGAATCCCGGGGTCGAGTCCAGAGCATGGGCGGAAAGGAAGTGAGGATCGAGCGGTCTGGCGGGGGCGAGCAGAGTCTTGCGCAGCAGCGAGGCACGTTCGGCATCCGCCTTTGCAGTCTTGGCGGCCACGATCCCGGTCGAGCCGCCCGGCGTTCCCTGGAGGAGGACCGCCCCGTCCGGAAGGGAGTAGGCGTCCAGTACGAGCGTGAAACCCTTGGCCGCGCTCACGTCGTAGATCCCCGCGTCGTCCTTGCCGTCCCAGGGCTCCTCGTGATTGCCGGCGGTTCGAGGCGCCCACTCGATCAGTGTCTTGAGGAGCGGCCCCCCGTGCACACCAGCACGGATTCGAACACGAGCCGATCGCTCCAATGAGTATACGACCCGGCCCCGCGCCGCGTCGAACCTCCAGTCCGTCGGCGGAACGGCAAGCGGTTGGCCGCCGCTGAAGCTCACCGGGTCCCAGGTCGCGACCGGTGCGTCTGAAGCGGCAGCGGAGAGGACGGGATAGGAAGCCTGGCCGGCGCCGGCGCGCCCCCCGCCGTCCGTCGCTCCATTCCACGCCACGGTTTGTAACCCCGCCCGAAGTGCCGCGCCGTCGAGGGGCGTGCAGACACGCCGATGCGCCAGGTCGAAGAGCGCGAGTGTGACGAGAGCGTCCGCCTGCAATCGAAACGAAAAGACGACCGCGTCGCCCTTGGCCGGATCGAAAGCCGGCCGATTTGCCGTCACAAGGGGCTCTCCGCCGAAAGGGCCGGCAGCCCACGCTGGCAGCGGCCAGAGCAAGGCGATTGCGGCGACGGCGGCCAGGCCCGGAAGCACTGCTCGGCTTCGGAAGGCCCGCTGCCATCGCGGCAAGCTCATCGTTTTGGCAGTGGTGGGAGCAGGTGTCATGGTCGCAGGGCCTACCGCTTCAGCGCTAGCTCGAAGCCGCGCCTCAGACCCGCCGCCAGGGCCTCGACTTGGGCCGTGCATTCGACCTCCTCCACGTCCTTGCGTCCCACCCAGCCGCGTCCTTCGGGAAACAGTGGTTGAATGGACACGGTGCCGCTCTCGTCGTTCGAGACGAAACAGTGAGAAAACTTCTTTTGAAACGCTCGATTGGTCTTCACGCCTACGGAGCGGAAGACTTCCTTGCGGTACTTCTTGTAGTCCTCATCGCTCATCGGCTCGCCGTCCTGGCTTTTGGGCAAGGCATTGAGCACCTCTTCCGCGAAGGCGGCGTATCCGGCGCTCACGGGCATGGTCACGAAGAGCCCCGACGGGGTCCAGCCGAACGAGCAGCCCGCATTGATCTCCAGGAGAAAAACATCATCGGACTTGGAGACATCGACAAGGTGGCTCATGCACGACCTCACTTCATCGGGACCACGAGATCGATCCCCAGGCCCTGGAGCTTTCGGGTCAGGGTATCGAAGGCCCGTCTCAGCTTGGGGCTGTTTGCCGCCGAGGGAGTGACGTAGATCAGCATTCTTCGTTTGACGTCACCGGCTGCGACTTTGATTTTGCCGATCTGAGCGCCACCGAATTGCTGGAGCGAGTGCGCCGCCCCCATGACGCGGGACTCGACCTGTCCGACTGTCCTTCCGACGATGTTCGACGTCTTGATGCTGATCGCCGTGCCGGTCTCGCGGACGAAGTTGTCGATCGTCCTCATGAACTCGAAGCCCTTTCCCTCGCCGAAGATCTTGTGGAGAATCCGTCCGCGCTCGCAGGGTGAGAACTTGGTGAAGATCGTGTTTATGACCGCAACCACGTCTTTCCGTAGCTGGCGCAGCTTCGTGAAGTCGGAGGCCGCTATACGAAGCTTGCCCAGCTTGTTGGCCTTGGCCAGCAGACCCGGCGCCGGAAGGCCCGGCACGAGCAAGGAGCTGACGTCGATGATCAGGATGCCGCCGGAGAACTTCGTGGGGTCCGCGATGAACTCGATGAGGTCCAGACCGACGAGAGCGATGTCCAGCGGCTCGGCTAGCAGCCCCTCTGGGTCCGTATAGCCCTGCGGGTTTTCTCTGCCGTAGACGTAGAGGTTCTCGCCGCCTTCGAAGCCGGCCGGGTCGCGTACCAGGAATCGCCCGGCCTGCGGATCGTAGTAGCGTGCCCGGTAGAAGTAGAGACCGGTCTCGGGGTCGAACTCGCGGCCCGTGAACAGGAACGGGTTCTGGACCGTCTCCGATCTCTCGACGGGAACGCCGAAGGCGCTGTAGGTGTAGCGATTCACGACGACCCCGTCGGAGCGGACGACGCGCCGGACGCTGGACAGTCGGTCCTTCAGGTAGAAGAACGTTTGCCCTCCGCTCACCATGGCGACGGGGGCATCGACCCCGTCCGAGTAGACGTATCGGACGAGCGGATTGCCCGCGGCATCGACCAAGGCGATCAGGTTCGACTCGTCGTAGACGTAGCGCGTGACGGCGCCGTCCAGTGTCTTGCGGATGCGCCGGCCAAACCCGTCGTAGGCGTAGAGGTAGCGATGGGAGACGGTCGAGCCGTCCGGCAGGACATCGACCTCAGTGAGGCGATCGTCCGAATCGTAGGCGTAACGGACGATTTCGGAAGCCGATTTCGACCTTCTCTCGGTTCGCCGGCCTGCGGCGTCGTAGGAATAGGAGTAGAGGGCGTCCCCCACAAGGGCGTTGCGACCGTCGTAGCTGGCGCCTCCCGAGGTGCGGTTCGAGTCGGCGTCGTAGGTGAAAGACTCGGCCGGATTGAAAGTTTGCCCGGCCGGATGACTCGCCGTGGTGAGCTCCCCGGCCAGATCGTAGGCGTACGAGTGCCGCGACCCGTCCTCCGTCTCCGTGGCGACCAGGCCACCGAGAGTGTAGCTGTAAGAGAGCTGCAGGAGCGAGATGTCTCCGGGCCCCCGCTGGCTGATCGACGACACCCGTCCCGCGTCGTCGTAGGCGTAATCGCAACGAATCACGGAACCGAGCTGCACCGACGCCGGGCGGCTCCCGCCGTCGTACGTGATCGAAATGGCAGTCGAGGAGGAAGCCGGATCCGTTCCAGAGAATCGACCGGCGGCGTCGTAACGAAGCGTCTTCACGCCGCCGCCGGGATACGTGAGAGTCCTTCTCCGGCCGGCGGAGTCGTATGCATAGGAGATCGTGCTGGTGGGTTCGAACGCGGTCGAGGCCAGGGCAGTCAATGTCCGCGAAGCCTGATCGTAGGTGAAGGCCAGGTTACTGACCGAATCCGTGACACGGCTGACATTACCCGCCACGTCATACTGGAAACGAATGACGTTGCCGCCAGCCAGAACGCGGGTTGATTCGCGATTCAGCGCATCCAACGTCAGCGCAGTCGTCTCGCCTGCCGCGTTGGTAACCGCGGTAGGATTTCCCTCGGAGTCATACTGGAAGACCTCGCTGCCCCCTGCCGGATCGGTGATCCGCTGGAGACGGTTGAGAAGGTCGTAGCCGAAGGTGGTCTCGAAACCGCGCGGGGATCGAAATGCCGTGCAGTTTCCCGCGGCGTCGTAAGTGCAATGTGCCACGCGCCCCAGTGCATCCGTTCGGTCCGTGACGTTTCCGGCGCCATCGTAGTCGAACCGCAACAACTGCCCGTCACTGTCGAGCACTTGCTTCGGGAGACCCGTCCTGTCGTACTCGTACCGAACGAGCTCGGACGACCCCCGTCGTACATTCTCCAACTGGCCGAGCAAGTCGTACGTGGCAACGAAGCTGGCCCCCGCGGAGTCGAAGGCGCCCGTCAAGTTGCCGGCATCGTCGTAGCGTAGTCGGGTCGACTGTCCCATGCCGTTTGTGAACTGGGTCGGAAGCCCCCGGGCGTCGTACGCGAAAGTGGTCGGCGGATCGTTTCCGGTGCTGGCGGCGACAACCCGGCCGAGGCCGTCGCGCCGATAGGACGTGCGCGTGCCGGCCGGGTCCAGCGCGGCCGACAGGGCGCCGTCGACGTTTACGCTGACAGCCGTAATTCCCCCGAGGGAGTTCGTGATCCCAGAAAGCCGGCCCGCAGCGTCGTACGCCAGGGCCAACTGCCGTCCCAGGGCGTCGGTGCGGCGGGTCAGCCTGCCTGTCTGATCGAAGGCGAAGGTCGTTCGGTTGCCTCGGCGATCGACCGCGGCCGTCAAGAGGCCTGCCGCCGAGTACTCGAAACGCGTCACTCCTCCTGCCGCGTCCGAAATCGCGATCAGACGACCCGCTCGATCGTACGCATAGGAGGTCACGCTTCCTCGCTCGTCGGCCTCGGTCGCTCGATTCCCGAGTGCGTCATATGTGACCGAACGGGTGTGTCCGCTCGCGTCTGTCGTTTGAATCCAGCGATTGAACCGATCGTAGGAAAAGCGAGTCAATCGCCCTTCGGCGTCCTGAATCGACGTGAGGTTTCCGGCATCGTCGTGGGTGAAGTCGATGTGCCTGCCCAGGGCATCCGTCGAGCGAGCGAGATTCCCGTTTCGGTCGTACTCGAACCGCGTCGTGGCGCCGACCGGGTCGACGATGGACGTGGTACGGCCCGCGGTATCGTACCGGTAGCGGTCGGTCAAGCCGCCGACAGAGCGAGTCAGCCGGTCGCCGTTCTGGTCGTAGGAAGCCGTTTCGACCGTCGTCCTGGCCGAAGGGTGCAGCAAATCGAGGGCAGCCTCGTGCCGGACCAGGTTACCGTTCGCGTCGTACTCGAAGAAACGAAGGCCCGTCGGCGTCGATTGCATGACGCGGTTGCCTCGCGCATCGTAGGAGTACGTCGCAGTCAAACCGAGGGCGTCGGTGGCACGCAGCAACCTGTTCGACGCCGCGTCATATTGATACGAGGTCGTTCGACCTGCTGCATCGCGGACCTGCGTCACGTTGCCCGCAGCGTCGTACTGATACTGTGTCAGCCCCCCATCCTCACCGGCGACTGTGGAAACCAACCCTTGCGAGTTCCAAATCTGGCTGCGAGTGCCGGCGTCGGGCGACGAACGGCTCAGCAAGCGTCCGGCTGCGTCAAAGGCATACGTGGACTGGCGTCCCAGCGGGTCTGTGACCACCGTCTGCGTGGGCGGATTGCCGTTGTAGGCGTAGGCGTACGTTCCGCCGTCGTGCGTCTGTGCCGTGACGCGTCCACCCGCGTCGTACGTGTTCGTGAGCCTGGGATTGCCTCGCTCGTCAGTGACGCACGTCAATCGATGGTTTGGGTCGTATGAGTAGCGCAGCGTCTGGCCGGAGGGGTCGGTGAAGGCGGTCAAGTTCTTCCAAGAGTCGTAACCGTAACGAAAGACTCTTCCCGAAGGATCGACGATCGAGGCGACCTTGTTCGCGGTCGTGTATGACACCGCGAGGGCGCGACCGGTACCGCTGTCAATCTTGGTGACGCGTCCCCGCTCGTCTCGCGAAAACGTCAGGGAGTTTTGGTTTCGGTCCACGATCTGAGCCAGCCGTCCCCGGACGTCGAATCGATAGACGACCTTCCACGGCCGCGTCAAATCCCAGCCTGAAAGCGTCTTCGAAAGTTGGTTTCGATCTCCCGAGGGCGAGCTGTAGGTGCCGTCCTGGTTGGCCGGGAAGCTAATCCTGTCCCCGTTCGAGAGCCGCACCACGGCGAATCGCTGCGAGCCGTCCGT
>JACQFU010000462.1 GCA_016199905.1 Candidatus Wallbacteria bacterium | reverse complement strand
AGGGCAAGGAGTACTCGACGAGCGAGGCCAGCGGCGCCTGGGCGAGGCGGCGAGCCAGCACGGTCTTGCCGCCGGGGCCGAAGCAGGCGGCCGTGTGGGCCTCGTCGGCGGAGACATCGAGCCGGGTGGCGCCGTTGGGGAGCAACAGGACGATCAGTCGACCCGGGGCCCCCGCCTGACGAGCCAGGACCACGACCAGCCGGTCCTCGGAGTCGGCCCAGGCGAAGTCGGTGACGTACCTGGCCGGATCGGCGGGGACGAAGAGGTCCTGCCAGTCTTTGCCCGCCGGGAACTCCCGCACCCGCAGGTGCGAGCCGTCGGAGTCCTCGACGAGGGCGGCCAGATAGCGGCCGCCCGGAGAAAATGCCAGCCGTGACACTCGTCCCTTGACGGCGATGTCCAGCCTTCCCGAACCGTCCGTTGCAGCCCAGGAGACGACGCCGGGCGACTGCTCGGGCGGCGTGGCCCAGGCAACCTTTGCCTGCTTGGGGTGCCACTGTGGAGACGCGGCCTTGCCGTCGGTGGTGAGGTACTTGCCTCCACGGCCGAGGAAGAGGTCTCGGGCGGTGATGGGGAGAGTGGCCAGCAGGTCGAGGACCGCCACGTTGGATGCGAGGACCTTGCCGGACTCGTCGGCGTTGTCGATCCGCACGGCGGCCTTGTTGCCGCCCGGCGAGAAGCTGAACGCGCTGCAAGAGGCACCCTGCGTCATCGCACGCAGGTCGCGACCGTCGGCCAGCATGACGACGAAGTCGCCGCAGCCCGAACGGCCTCGAAGGAAGCCGATGCGCTGCCCGTCGGGTGTCACGGCGGCGCGGGAGCTCAAACCGTCGGAGGTGAGCTGCTTGAGAGCGGTCTTACCGGGGACCGCCGCGGCCAGGTTGAGGGCCGGTGCCCAAGCAATGGGAGCCGAAGAGGGTCGAGCGGGGGAATGAGACAGTTCGAGGAGGTAGGCGTTCTGGCCCTTGAAAGGCGCGAAGGCGCTGAAGGGAGAGTCGGAGACCAGGGCCCGGGTCGCCGTGGAAGGGGTCGTGGCAGGCGGAGGCGGTACGGGCGCCGGGGGCGGCTTCACGGGCGGAGGCGGGGCCGGCGGGTGGGCAGCCGGCGGCGGAGGCGGGTGGGCAGCCGGCGGCGGAGGCGGCTGGACGACCGGCGGCACTGGAACCGGCGGCAGCGGCGCGGGCGGGATGCCGACACCTTCCGCACCCGGGGGCCGGGCGAGCGCAGCCTCGCGCCGATGCAGCCAGAGGTAGGCGCCCGCGCAGGCGGCCAGCAAGACGCCCACGGCGGCGGCGACCGCAAGCTTCTTGCGGGTTGAAAACACGGCGGAGACCGGAGATGCGGGTCGCGCGAGCTTCTGGAGGCGCCTCTTGGCCTCCATGCGCACGTCGGTGACTGGCGACTTTGCGGCCGCATCCAAAAGAGCGCGATCCTCCGTGGACCCCGCCGGGTCCAGCGCATCCAAACGCTCCTTCAGCTCCGCGGGAGCGAGCGAGTCCAGTGGACTGGGCACTCCCTCGAAGCGAGGGCCGACATGCCCCTCCACCTCGGATGCCTGGGAGGACTGAGAGCTCCGCGCGGGGCGGGGCGGGACGGCCGAAGGCGCCGGGAGATCGGGCCCCACCTGGGGCGGCTCGCGCCGGGGCGCTTCGGCTGCAGCCAGCGTGGGCGGCTCCGCCGCTGCGCCGGGTGCCGCGGATTTCGCCGAGGCCTTTCCCGAAGCCTTTCCCGCCGGCGACTTCCCGGCCTTGCGGGCAGGAGCACCGGCTTTCTTGGCCGCGGGGCCCGAACCCGTGAAACCCGTGCCACCGTCCGAGACCAACATCGGCTGCGTCTCGTCGAGGCGCCGCGCCGGAGCGGCAGCCTCCGGAGTCGTTGGAGCCACCGAGTCGACCGACACCGGCGCCGCCGCGGAAGCCACAGGCTCGACCACCGGCTCGACCACCGGCTCCGGGGCCAACCCCTGAGGGCCCTCGTCGTCCAGAAGCACGTCGATCTGGGCCATCAAACGATCCTCGGCCGAGTCGGCCGGACCGGGCTTCTTGGCGACCCCCTCCCCCTCCTCCGACGGAATGGAGTACCGGGACGCGAACCAGCCGTCTATCTGCGCGTCCACCCGCTGCTTCAGCGGCTCCGAGACACGCTCCGACAGCCGCCGCAGCGCCGCCAGCGCCAGGCTGCTCTCCTCCTCGTTGGCCGAGGCCAGGCGCCGGGCGATCGGCTCCAGCCCCTCCGGCTGCCCAAGCTCCACGAGCACCTCGGCAGCTTGCACGGCCACCGCGGGCTCTGCATCGCCCAGCGCCCCCTTCACCAGCTCCACGGCCTGCCCGGTCTGAAACTTCGACAGCACGAAAAGCGCGCTGGAGCGGTAGGCCACCTTCTCGGAACGCAGCATCTCGCCCAGCAGCTGCATCGGGTCCCCGTCCCGATAGTCCCGGAGCAGCCGAACGGCGTTGGCGCGGACCCGGTTATCGGGATCGCGCAACAGCGGCAGCACGCGCTTGAATCTCTCCTCCGTCTTGAAGTGGGCCAGGCCTTCGATGGTGTTCGCGCGCACGCGGGCGTCCGGGTACTCCAGGTACCGGCACATCTCCTCGAAGAGCGACTCCTCGCCAAACCCGCCGATCGCCTTGGTCAGCTTCGACACGACGCGAACGTCCGTCTCCTTGCGAAGGCGCCTCAGCAGCACCGCGAGAAACTCGGGCCGCGGCGAGGCGACGGCGGCGTCGACTAGCGGGAACAGCACGGCTGTGTCCTTCTCGTCGGCCAACTTGGCCAGGGCATCGCCCGGAGCCGCCGCGACCGGCTTCGGCGCCGCAGCTGCCGAGGCCGCTCGGCGCTGAATGTCGTCCAGCGCCCGCCTGGCGTGGAAAGCCAGGTCCGGCTCCGACGTCTGCGAGGCCAACGCCCGCAGGGTCTCTACCGGCCCCCGGTCGGAGGGGGCCAGCACGCGCCCTAGCAGGACTATGGCGCGAATGCGAACTTCCATCGGCCCCGGGGAGCGCGCGATTTCGGCCAGCTTCTCCAGCTTGACCGGATCGGGCTGCGCCGCCGCACCGCTCCTGGGTGGAGGCATGCCCGGCGAGGCTTGAGTTTGAGAGTCGGCGGCCATGAACTGTTTCAGCTAGTAGGACTGCGACGGAGAGTCAGAAGATGCAATTAATTCGAACGGCCGGCGATCGCCACCCGTATATATGATGGAGGAACGGACCACCGAATGGAACGTACGGACGCGATGTCCCAGACCAGCCTCGCGGCAACCGAGGAAGTCCTGGAGCGCCAGGACTCCGAGGCCGTCGGCGGATTCGACGACGCTTTTCGCCGGTTTCGCCAGCCGCTGCTGGCCTTCTTCTCCCGGCGAACTACGGATGGGGGCGCCGCCGAGAATCTCCTGCAGGAGACGTTTCTCAAGGCCTTCCGCTACTGGCATACCTATGACCCGTCGCGCAGGCTTTCGGCCTGGCTGTTCGGGATCGCGGGCAACCTCTACCGCGACTGGCTCCACGAGGAACCCCGCCACTCCGGCCCCACTGCGATGTTCCCGCAATCCGCGGGTGACCTGGCCCTGTCCGATCCGGAGGAGTTGGCTGTGGAGCGCTCGGCTCGGGACGCTGTGCGCGAGGCGATCGAGACGCTGCCCGAGAAGTACCGGACCGTCCTGCTGATGAAGCACCTCCAGCAGATGAAGTACCGGGACATGGCCGAGGAACTGGGCCTCAACGAGGGAACAGTGAAGTCCCGGCTCAATACGGCCGCCTCGCTGTTGCGCGAAAAGTTGCGAAGGGAGGGCTGGCTGTCGTGACGCGTTGCTCATCGCTGGATGAAAAAGTGGTTTCGGCTCTGTCGGAGGAGTGCCGCCGCTACCAGGGGCAAGCCCTGGATCGCTACTACGGTGAGCTCGATCCATCACTCTCGAGCAGTCTCGACGCGCATCTGGGAGTGTGCGCCTG
Organism: Candidatus Wallbacteria bacterium; assembly: GCA_016199905.1. Taxonomy (GTDB): domain Bacteria; phylum Muiribacteriota; class UBA6191; order JACPRK01; family JACPRK01; genus JACPRK01. Next base: position 1,045 of record JACQFU010000462.1, on the reverse strand, counting down.
CTGCCGGCAAGCCGAGGGCGACTGGATGCGGATCGGCGGACTGTTGTCGTCACCCGAGCTGGCAGAGACTTTTGCAAGGCCACCTCGCGTCAAGGCCCCCGCGTTCGCGCGCTGGCCGGCACTTGCGGCGACGGTGCTCGGCGGCCTGACGATGCTGGCGAGCCTGGCGCCTCTTTTGACCCGGGGAAGCCACGTGCGAATCGATACCGAGACGCTGGCGCTGTCGGCGCTGCTCTGGAGCGTCGCCTATCAGGTGATGTATGCCGGATGGCTGGCCGAGCAGCAACAGCGAAAACTTCCGGTGGACGTCCGGACGGTGCTGATGGGGCTGCTAGGCTGCGAAGCCGCGCTGGTGCTGAGCGCGGGACTGATCCTGAGCCTGCCGCTCCTGCAGTTCCGGCTGGCCGAAAGCGTGCGACTGTCGGTTCCGGACCTGCTGACTGCGCTGTCGGGCTCGATCCTGCTGGCAGTCGGAGCCGTGCTGGCAATCCGTGGCTTCGAGCGCCCGGCCGCCAACGCCTTGACCATTGCGCTGGTGCACGGGCTGTTGCTGGTGCCGAGCCGGATGCTGATCCACCCCGCGGCGGCGTTGGAAAGTGGGCTCAGTACAGCCGCGTTCCTGTTGGGATGTGCCGCTTGTGGCGTTTTCCTGGGGACGATCGGCGCCCTAGCCGAACGGGCGCGGCTGCCCGGTCAAGACTGGCACGCCGAGCCTGCTTGAGCCGAGCCGCCAGGACGGACAATCAGGCCGAAGGTCCCTTGTGGTCCTTGTCGTCCAGGTTGAGGTCGTCCTGCAGGCCTCGTGCGGCCTTCTTGAACTCGGCGATTCCTTTTCCCAGCGCCGCTCCGACCTGAGGAAGCTTGCCGGGTCCAAAGATGATGAGCGCCAGAATCAGAATGACCATCAGCTCGCCGAAACCAAAGTTGAACATCTAGTCCTCCAATAGGAAGCCGTGGGGGCCTCTGGGGGAAGTATACGCCAGGCGTACCGGGCTTGACCATCCCTGTGGACGGCGCTGGGGAGCCCAGGGGATCGAGGGGCCTT
>JACQFU010000461.1 GCA_016199905.1 Candidatus Wallbacteria bacterium | reverse complement strand
CCTTGCGGAGCCACTTCGAATCCGGACCCAGCCGTGCCCGCTCGAAATCCGGCAGTCCCCCGAAACCGTCCCAACGTCCGAATTCCTCAGCCGTGAATGAGTGGATCATGGCGGTCATCCTATCCTCCGGAATGAAGCAGGGGCACCGCTTTCGCGATGCCCCTTGAAGACTTGTCCTGTAGGAGGCTCAGTTACCGAGGCTCTCGAGCCACTTGACGATGTTGTCCTTGGTCTTGCCCAGGTAGTGCTTGGCAAGCTTGATGCGCATCGCGCCGAGGATGGTGTAGTTCGACTTGGTGCTGGTGGCGATCATGACCATGGTCTTCCCGCTGTGCGTGTCGACAGCGTAGATGTGGCCGTCGAAGCGTTTCCAGTCGTTCTTCTCGGCTTTGTCGAGCGTGTAGTCGACGACCAGGCGCCCGTCTTTGATCCCTGACTTCACGATCGTGAGATCGAGGTTGACGGCCGTCTTGCCCATTTCGGAAAGCAGTGGGAACTTGAAGGGGGCCAGCGTCTCAGAGACTTTGTAGACGGCGGCCTTATCGTCGTCGCTGACCTTGTTGGCCTTGTAGCTCTCGATGTTCGGGCTGATCTTGCCCAGCGTGCCCGCGTCCTGCATGTGAGCGACGATCTTCTTGAAGGGCACATCGACCATGAAACTGACGCTGCCTTCGATGCTGTCCTTCAGGTTGGCGCGCACGTCGGCGTCGGTCTGATCGAGATAGTCCGCGTTCCAATCGGCTTGCACCAGAACGCTCTCGACTTCGACGTCGAGCGACGCTGCGGAGACCTTGGGACCGGCGAACCCGTAAAACGCGCCGCTGGCAACCAGGGCCAGCGTGATTCCGGTAGTCCTGAGATTCATAAGGGGAATCCTCCTCCGGCAATGCGCCGGTTCAGTTGCCTGCCTCGAGGTTCTTCACCCAGGCGACGATGTTGTCCTTGGTCTTGCCCAGGAAGTGCTTGGCCAGCTTCAGCCGCACGCCGGGCAGGATGGTGTAGTTCGACTTGGTGCTCGTGGCGACCATGACCATCGTCTTCCCGTTGTGAAGGTCGACGCCGTAGATGCTTCCGCTGAAGCGCTTCCAGTCGTTCTGCTGCTCCTTGTCGAGCGAGTAGTCGACGACCAGGCGGCCCCGGCTCAGGAAAGCTTTCGTGATCGTCAAGTCGAGGTTGACCGTGGACTTGCCGAGGGTCACCAGCGGTATTTTGAAGGGGACCAACTCTTCGTGGACCTTGTAGTGGACGGTGGCCGCGTCCTCGTTGGCCTTCTCGGCCTTGTAGCTCGAGATGTTCGGCGAGATCTTGCCGAGCGTCCCCGGGTCCTGCATGTGCTTGACGATCTTCTTGAACGGCACATCCACCACGAAGGTGACGCTGCCTTCGATGGCGTCCTTCAAGTCGGCCTTGGCGGCAGCGTCGGTCTCGTCCTTGTAGTCGGTATTGAAATCCGCCTGGACGATGACGTCCTTGATCTCGGGGATATTGACGTCGCCAGCCTTGGCGCCCTTCCTCGAGGTGCTCTCGAGTCCCCCGAACATATCCTGGGCCAGCACCGACAGGCTTCCTGCGGCGATGATGGCGATTACCCAACCGAATTTCCTGAGGTTCATGGGCAGCTTCCTCCTTGCTGTTCGGACGCCCTGAGCGTTCCGCCCCCGGGCCGACGTGGAACCGGGCAGTTCGGTTACTTATAGCACGCTTTTTGGGTCACTGGGAAGACTAATTCCCTTTGAACCTTTCCGTCGCTCTCGCCGTCAAAGTGTCCGGAGGTCGCCACGGCGCCCGGGCGACCCGGAATCTGGAGGAACCATGACCCGCCTGTTGCCCGCCCTGGTCCTGGCAGTCGCCTTCACGTTCTCCGTCGTTGACGCTTGCCCCGGCAGCCGCCGGCCCACTGAGCGCTCACTGAGGCGCGCCTGCTTTGCCAATCAAAAGACCCTGGCAGGTGCCATCGAGATGCGCTGTCTGGACCGCAACGAGAAGTTCCTTTCCAGCGGCCCCAGGCGCGTCACGGGGGAGCTGATGGATGCGCTGGTGAAGGAGGGGTATCTGCAATCCCCGATGGTCGACCCGGGGTTCGGGCCCGAGGAAGTCGGACACTACGTTGCCGTTCCTGAAGGCAACGGCATGTTCTGCCTGGCGCATGGCGCCATCGACGGGGAGGGCACCGCCCGCGTCCAGCTTGCCAAGGTGGGAAGCTCCGATTCGGAGCTGCTGGCCGCGGCCTGGGACCGGCCGCCCCCGGTGCCGAAGCCGCCCGTCTGGGGGCCGGAGATGGTATTCCTCTCCATGTTCCTCCTCCTCAACGAGCTGATCTGCCTTGGCTTCCGTCGGGCGTACCGCCCGCAAGTGCTCTCTGGGACGAAGCTCTTCGCGTGGACCGGCCGCATCTTGTTCCTGGCGGCCCTGGCGAGCGGGATCGCCCAGGTGCCGACGGAGGACATCGCGCTCGTGGGCGTCGCGATCCTGGAACTGTTCGTATTCGTCGGCGTGGTCTCGGGCGCGGTCCGGCTGGCGTGGGCCGGCCTGCGCTGCCTGGCGCCCGTGCTGGTTCCGGCAATGAAGCTGAAGGAGGCGCACCGATGACCGTCGCGCGGCACGAACTGGAGCAGTTGCGCCGGCGGTTGCTTGCGCGGGCGATGTCGGGCGGGGCGCTGACGGCGGCGCTCGGGGCGCTTCTCTTGATGAGCCGGGCCGTGGCGTTTTGCGGCAACCACCTCACTGCGGGCTTCGCCGGCGCCATTCTGGGACTCCTCGCCGCGATTCATATCCGCCGCCGGATGGAGCGGGACCTGCTCGAGGCCGGCTGGGCGGTCGACGTGGTCCACCATGCGCTTCCGCCGCTGGCCATCCTGGCGATCGTTTCGCCCTGGGCGGCCGCGTTCGGCCCGGCGGCCTCGGTCGTCTTCGGCGCGCGTGCCGTGCTGCTGGCGCAGGAGGCCCTGGCGCTGGGACGGGTGGAGGCGCTGCTTTCCCGTCGAGAAACTCCGTCCCTGCCGCGCATCCGGCGGCTGCGACTTCCCGATGCCGCCGCGATCCGGCCGACTCCCGGCGTGGACGTGGTGGCCTGGAACTCCGAGGGCACGGCTCGCTGCCCGGTCTGCAGCGAGGAGCTCTCGCGAGAAGCGGTGCGCTGCGCCGACTGCTGGACACCGCACCACCAGGACTGCTTCCGCTACAACGCGGGTTGCGGCGTCTACGCTTGCGGCGGCACCGCCGTGAAGACGGCCTCCTCGACGCATGGCTGCGCATCCGAGCGTCCTGCGCCGTTGCGGCGCCGCGCCGTGCCCCTGGAGCGCGCGTCCTGAGCCCTTACGGCAGGAGTGCCAGAAGCGGCGCGAAAACGAGCGCGGCCGCCAGCAGGCTGTCGAAGCGGTCCAGCAGCCCTCCGTGCGTTCCGAGCAGTTCGGAGAAGTCCTTGGTCCGCAGGTGCCGCTTCACGGCGCTCGCGATCAGGTCGCCCGCCGAGGCGGCCAGCGTGAGAAGCAGGGCCAGCAACGCGACCTGCTCACGCGACAACTTCGGGAACACGAACGCCATCGCCGCACCGGCGAGGACCGCGCTGGCCGTGCCGCCCAGAAACCCCTCCCACATCTTTCCGGGGCTCAGCACGGGTGCCATCTGCCGTTTGCCCCAGCCTTGCCCGAAGAGCTGAGAGTAAGCGTCGGTGGTGCCCACGATCAGCCAGAGATAGCCCCAGGCACCGCCGGTCGGGTCGGACGCTCGCACGGCGTAGAGCGCTGCGAACGCGGCGGCGAGGATCGCCGATCCTGCCGACCCAAGCCACTCCTCCTCGCGCAGTCCCTCCGTCTCGGCATGGTCCACGGCCGAGTGGAACTCCAGGATAGTGAACGTCATCCAGGTGAGCAGCACCATCCGGAAGAGCTCCTCCGGAAGCCAGCCGAGGAGCAGGATGCCAAGGGTGATGCCGATGTAGCTGACGAACTTGTCGCGGAGCCCTCCGGCGCGTTTCACCGCGCGGCCGGTGTCGTTGCGATGGACCAGCCAGGCCAGCGCGGCGCCGACTAGCTGCAGTGCGAGCCACGTGGCGAGCAGGCCCGGTGCGACGTCCGCCGGAGAGCGGCTCATCCTCTGGGGCCCATCGCCCGCGACAGCCGCTCGGCCGCGTCCTGGAACTCCGCGGGCGCGATCGTCAGCGGGGCGATCAGCTTCACGCAGGTAAAGAGCCTGCCGCCGCAGACGTAGCAGAGCACGCCCTCTTCCCACGCCCGGGAGACGAACTCCGCAGCTTCGGACTTGTTGGAGTAATCGAGTACGATGGCCATTCCCAGCCCCCGCACGCCGGGCGCTCCGGGGCGTGACGCGGCGCGTCGCAGCGCCCGCACCAGTTCGGCGCCGCGGCGAGCGGCCTCTTTGAGCAGCCGGCCTCGGTCCTCTTCGAGCAGATCGAGAACTGCCAGTCCGACGGCGCACCCGAGCGGGGAGTTGCTGAAACTCTCGCCCAGGGCCGCCGTCTCGTCCAGGGACTCGATATCCCGGACCCTCTCGGCGTTGAGCACCACGGCCGAGAGCGGGTAGACGCCGCCGGCGATCGACTTGGAGAGAAGCACGCCGTCCACCAGGCGGCGCCGTTCGGCTCGGCTCGGCAGCAAATGCTCGACGGCCAGGAAGCGGCCTGTGCGGCCGCAACCCACCTGGATCTCGTCGATGAGGGTCAGGACCTGCTCCTGGCGGGCGACTTCGAGCAACGCACGGAACCATCGCCGATCCGGCAGGCGGAACCCGGCAGCGCCCAGGACCGGCTCGATGAGAAGGACGCCGGTGGTGGGGGCCGCCTCCGCCAGCTGCGAAAGGGCCCGCTCGTCGTTCCAGGGCAGGCGCGTCACGCCGTGGGCGGGCGGCAGCGCGGCCAGCAGCTCCGGCGGTACGAAGTCCTTCGAAAGTTGTACGGTCTCTGATCCGTAGCCGTGAAAAGCTCCTTCGACCACGGCGACGCCGGGCTTGGCGGCGCTGAGGCGGCCGATGCGCAGGGCGATCTCGACGGCCTGCGAGCCGCCCACCGTGAAGTAGCATCGGCCCGACGCAAACGAGCAGGCGCGCACCAGGCGGCGAGACAGCTCCAGCGCGGCCCCCGTCGGGAAGACCGAGACGTGGTCCGCGCTCGCGAGCGCCGCCGTCAAGGCTCGCCGGATGGCGGGGTTCCCGTGACCGAAGTTGTTGCTGCCGTAGCCGCCGATGAAGTCGTAGAACGTGCGCTCCAAGCCCGTCGGCGCGTGACGCAGGGTGACCCGGGCGCCTCGGGCCCGGACCGCCAGCCAGCCTGCCGGGAACTGCAGGCGGTCCTCTCCGAGGATCAGCCAGCGGCTAGGGGAGTCGTCGCTTTTGGCGCGCGCGCTCATCGTTGCCGGTCCCTCACCGCAGCCCAAGCCACAAGAACACGATCGCGGCCCCTATCGTGGCCGTCGCGATCACGGCATAGTCCTGGGGCTTCCAGAACGGCCGGTCGAGAATGAAGCAGACTCCGAGCGCCGGCAACGCCGCCGTGGTCGCGATGTGGAAGGCGAGCGGGCCCGCCAGCGACCGCACGGCATAAAGCCCAGCCAGCACGAAATGAATCCAGAAGACGGGCAACCCCAGGTATGCCAGCGCGCCCCGGTCGTCCTGGATGTTGCCTACCTCGTTGAAACGGGAGAGCCGCAGCAGGCCGCAGGTGCTGAAGACGTAGAGCACCGCCAATGCAAACCAGCTCCGGTATCCCATCGCGTGCAGCACCAGCGGCGGGCAGACCGTGTAGTTGACCAGGTCGACGAAGCTGCCCAGGTATCGGCCGAAGGGGCGCGCCACGTTGAAGGAGCGGGCGACCTTTCCGTCCACGGCATCGAGCAGCATCGCGATCATGCATGCCGCGAGAGCCAGTTCGACTTTGCCGGCAAGCGCGCACCAGAGGCCCGTCCAGACCAGGAAGTGGCCCGTGAGCGTCAGGTAGTCGGCGATGGTGAAGTCGACGATGAACATGCCGGGGATCAACCCGACAGCCCGACCAGCAGCAAGCTCACGATCGGCACGGCCGTCAGCGCGAGCAAGGCAGGTGCGAGCTGATGGATGAGCGGTTCCTCCGCGGGCTCCAGAGCGCCCATCGAGCGCTGCAAGAGCCAGGAGACCAGGCCACCCGCCGCGGACGCCAGGAGGATGGCCAGGACCGACGCCTCGACGCGGCCGAGGTCGAAGAGGATGGCGGCGCCTCCCGCGAGCACGAGGGCTGCCCAGGCGGCTCCCATCCCGGAAAGCGACTCGAGCGCCAGCCGGTGCGTGTGCGGGACGGCGGGAGCGGGCGAGCTCGAGGCGGGGCGGATCGCCGCCCAGCAGCGGCGGCCCACGACGGTGAGGCTGGCGAGGCTGCCGACCAGGAAATTCGTGTTGCCCGTTGCCGCGCTCAGCGCCACGAAGGCGGCGCAGGGGACGAGCTGCACCAGGATGTCGCGAGCGGGCGCGGTGGCCGCGGGCTCGGCGGCGGGAGAAGCGGCGCCGGCGGCCAGCGCCATCGCCACGTAGCCGGCCAGTATGGCCAGCGCCCGCGGCTCGCCCATCTGGGCGACCAGCAGGACTGCCGCGCCCATCGCCAGGACGGCAGGGCTGCGGAGTCGCGGCTTGAGGTGCGCGACCGTGAAGACGGCTGCTGCAGCCGTCACCAGCGCCATCAGCTCCAGCCGGTTGGTGTCCACGACGAGCGGGCCCGTGGATCCGGGCGTGCGAAGCAGCGAGAGCACTGCCGCGGCTGCCATCGGAAGCGTGATGTTGTCGAACCCCATCGGGGAAATGGTCTCTGCCAGGCACAGGAAAATGCCCATCAGCCAGCTGAAGAGCATGGCCTCCGCGCCGCGTCCTGCCAGCGACGCCAGGCAGACGGCCGTGGCCAGGACGACCAAGGCCATGTTTCCCTCGAGGCTGCGCCGGGCGCCGAAGATCCTGTAGCAATGCCGCCCCAGGACCAACCCGAAGATCGCGGCGGAGGAATCGCCGAGGGCCAGGATGAGCATGCTGGCTCGGTAGATTGGGATGTCGTTCCAGAAGAGGATGCTGAGGGTGGAAACGGCGATGCTGAAGGCCGCGGGTCCGACCCAGGCGTGGCTCCAGACGCGGATGGCCTCGACTTTCGGGGCTTGGGGGCGAGCGTCGAAGAGCGAGCGGACGACGCCGAGCCGGTAACCGAGCAGGAGCAGAGAGCCGAAAGAGAGGCCGAGCACGAAGCCGCTCCAGCGCGAGAGCAGCCACTGGTTCAGGAAGGCTCCGATGAGGCCGATGCCGATGTGATGCGCCTTGCGGCCTGCCTCGTGGGGCCAGCCGCGGGGCTCACCGACCGTGCGCCAGAGCACCTCGATGGTGACGATGAGCGCCGTCGTGGCGGAGGCGATGCGAAGCAGGTTCAGCCAGTTTTCGGTCATGTCGAGCAACCGATTATAGACGAACGAGGCGCGGGGCGACAAGCATCGGGGGCGGAAGACTTCCCGCGCAGGAGAGCTGGTCGATAGGCTGCTGCGGCTCCGCTGCGGACTCGGGCCATGGGCCACCGGCCCCCCGCTTGATGCTCGGCACCGGCGCTCCGATGTGCTAGGAATGCCGGCGTGGGCAAGAATCGCAAGCGCCGGGAGAAGCACGGAGCGCCGGCGGTCCGACAGACGCAAGCGGAAGCCGCCGAGGCGCCCCCGATACCGGCAAGCCCCACCGCCGATGCAGTGGACTCAGTAACTCCTCCAAGTCCTCGACCGGGCTCGGCGCGCACGAGAGGACTGGCGGCGGCGTTCCTGGTGTTCGCGGCGATCTGGACATGCGGGCGCTTCCTGGATCGGGTCGAGTTGGTGCCGCCGGCCCGGCTGGAATTGCCGCCCGACAAGGCCGACGCCCTGGTGGAGCCCGCCGCGGCGGGAATCTCTGGCGAGCGCACCCCGGCGCTCGTCGCTATCGTGGAGCAAATGCGCCGCTCGGTACCCATCATGGACAAACTGCGAGTGCTCTGCCGGCGGCTGCTGGAGCTGCCGGCGGAGGCGCCGGGGTTTCCGCCTGCCGGGGAGCGGGTGCTTCGCCGCTCGCCGATGACGCCGGCGCGAGCGCTGGCCGCCTGGCGTTCCGGGCAGAAGGTCGATCCCCTCACCTTGGCCTACGTCGCGCTGGAGCTGGCCGCGGCGGGTGGGTTGGCGGCCCGCCTCGTGGTGAGCGACGACGGCGCCGTCCAGATGCCCAGGGGTTTCGCCGGGATCGAGGTCTGGCTTCCCGAGCAGTACGGTTGGGTGCTGGTCGATCCGGCGGTCGGGATGGTCCCGAGCCGGCCCGACGCCTTCCTGTCGCTCGCGCGGCTCAGGGACTACCTCTCGATGGGGGAGCCCGTGGGGGTGACGCCGCTGGTGCTTGCGCTGGCGCCTTCTTCACTGGGCGAACGCTCGCTGGAGTACCGCGATCGCGCCGTGAACCTGTGGGTCCCGGTCGGGCTCCAGCGCTGGGGAGAGGGCGAGCGGCCCCGCGCGTGGCACCTGCTCTCCGACGACACCGCCCGGACCTGGCCGTGGTGGGTGCGCTCGTTTGCGGCAAAGCTCGACCGCCGGCTGGCCGTGGCGACGCGGGGGTACGCGCCCGGGTTGACGACGCTGCTGGCCGCGCTGTCGGGGCTCGCGTTCCTGGCGAGTCTCCTCGCGAGCGCAGGTCCGATCGAGCCGGATTCCAGATAGAGTTTTGCTTGACCCGTGACTATGGTTACGGTATCGTGCGCTCCCTTCGCTTTCACAGGAGGTCGTCGTGCGCCGATTCGTCACTTGTTCGAAACTTGCCCTGGCCGTCTTGCTTTGTCTGGGGTTCATGCCTACCCGTAACGCCTTTGCCCAGGGCTGAGTGCTCGCCCGATCTGCGCCCGTGATTGGCGCGGAAGGAAGCGCGTACCTGAAGGAAGGCGAGTGGCAGGCCAACCTCGGCTTCCGGTGGCAGCGCTCGCACCGCCACTTCGTCGGAGTGGTGGAGCAGCGCCAGAGGCGCGTGGCGAAGAGCGAGGTGGTCAACAACATCGACCTGCTCGACTTTTCGGCCACCTACGCCTTTACCAGGCAGTTCAACCTCTCGCTGAGCGTGCCCTGGATCTGGGCGACCCGCAGCTCGCTGGCGAACTCAAAGGACCCGACGAGTCGTGCGGCAGTAGGGGACAGCGGCGTCGGGGACATCTCGCTCATGGGCCGATGGTGGCTCTGGGACACGGCCAAGGCGTTCGACCACAACCTGAGCCTGGGCATCGGCGTGAAGTTCCCGACGGGCGAAGACGGCTCCAGAGACACCTTCAAGAGCGGCGCACCCGCGTTGAGGGTCGTGGATCAGTCGATCCAGCCCGGCGATGGAGGCTTCGGATACGTCGCCGACTTCTCGGCGTTCAAGGTGATCGACGACGGCAAGGCCGACCGGGCCGTGGCCTGCGATCACGCACCGGGCGCGGGCAGCGCCTCGCACTGCCACAACCCGGATTGTCCGTTGAGTCCGACTCGAGTCCAGCGCACCGAGACGGTCGCTTACGCAAACGGCAGCTACCTCTTCAACCCCCGAGACACAAATGGCGTGCCGACGTTCCGGGGAACGCCGCCGCTCACGGTCAAGGACGCGGCGTTCTACGAGCAGGTCATGTCGGTAACCGACCAGTACCTGCTGCGCGCCGGTCTGACGTTCACCAACGTCACCAAGCACCCCGACGTCACCTTCGGGCTTGGCTTGCGGATGGAGGGCGTGCCCGTGAACGACGTCTTCGGCGACAGCGACGGCTTCCGCCGGCCGGGTTACGCGGTGAGCATCGAGCCGTCGCTGGTCTGGAGCCTGGGGCCGGGGGAGACGTTCTCGCTGTCGATACCGGCAGCGGTCCAACGGAACCGCCTTCAGAGCGTAGCCGACAAGCTCGCCACGGCCGCCGGGCCCAAGTACGTGCAGGGCGATGCCGCCTTCGCCGACTACTTCGTGCTGGCCGGTTACACGCGGCGGTTCTAGGCTGGGGCTGGCCGCCGTCGAGCGCGTCGTGCGCCGCCACGGCGGCCGTGTCTGGGCCGAGGCTGTGCTGGGCAAGGGCGCCAGCTTCACCTTCACGCTCAGCTCGCATCACCGGCAGACTGCTTCGCGCCGAGGGGCATCGCACTCCGAGGCTTTCCCTTCCTTGACTCGAGCGCTCGCCTGTCTTAGACTGCGCGTCCTCAACTCGAACAAAGTCAAGGCAGGGAGAAGATTCAGATGGCCGAGAAGCTCGCGATGCTGGGAGGCAAGCGCACCGTTCCGAAAGGGTCGGCGGTCCGCTGGCCAGTCATCACACCGGAAGACAAGAAGGCGGTCATGGAGGTGCTGGATCGCGGCATCCTCTGCGGGCCGTACGCGCCGGCCGTGAAGGCGCTGGAGGCGGATTGGTCGCGCTATGTCGGCACCAAGTACGCGCTGTCGACCAACTCGGGCACGGCCGCGCTGCACATTGCCGTCGCCGCCGCGGGCGTTGGCCCGGGCGACGAGGTCATCACCACCAGCTTCACGTTCCTGGCCAGCGCCCTGGCCGTGTTGCAGCACCACGGCGTGCCGGTTTTCTGCGACATCGATCCCGCCAGCTACAACATCGACGTCTCCCGGATCGAGAAGAAGATCACCAAGAGGACCAAAGCCATCCTTCCAGTCCATATCCACGGCTTGCCTTGCGACATGGACGAGATCATGGCGATCGCCAAGAAGCACGGCCTCAAGGTCATCGAGGACGCGGCACAGGCCCACGGGGCCACCTACAAGGGCAAGAAGACGGGCTCCATCGGCGACATGGGCTGCTTCAGCCTCCAGGCCAGCAAGAACCTGCCGGCCGGCGAGGGCGGCCTCTTCGTCACCGACAACACCCAGATGCGCCACACGGCCAACATGGTCCGCATGTTCGGCGAGAACATCCACGACGACCTCAAGTCGAAGATGGACCCGAACTATCCGCTCGAGGACCCGCGTGAGTACAACGCGTTCATGATGGGCTGGATGTACCGCTCCAACGAGATGTCCGCCGCCCTGGCGCGCAGCCAGCTCGCGCGGCTGGACAAGAACAACGAGAACTCCCGCAGGAACGGCGAGTACCTGACACGCCAGCTTTCGGAGATCCCCGGCGTCGTTCCGCCGCGCGTGCCCTCCGACCGCACGAGCGTCTATCACAAGTACCGCGTCCGCCTGGACGCCAAGGCCGCCGGCCTGATCGTTCCGGCTGTGAAGTTCCGCGATTCCGTGATGCAAGCGCTGGCCTTCGAAGGAGTCGAAGTGGCGCTCTGGCAGACCAAGCCGCTGCCTGGCCAGGCCCTCTTCCAGGACAGGCAAGGATTCGGCAAGGGCGCACCCTGGACCTGTCACTACGACGGCGAGGTCAGCTACGACGTCGCGCAGTTCCCCGAGACCAAGCGGCTGCTCGACGAGACCATTCTGATCGGTGCCGAGTCCTATCCGCTCTTCCCTCAACCGATGGAGCTGATGGAGCAGTACGTGACTGCCTTCCGGAAAGTCTTTGCAAGCAAGGCGACGCTGCAGGCCGCCGTGGAGGCGGCGCGATGACAGTCAAGGTCGGAATCCTGGGCGCCGGCGACATGGGCCGGATGCACGGGGACATGCTCAGCAAGGACGCCCGCGTGCAGGTGGTCGCCGTCGCCGATCTCGACGCCAAGCGAGCCGATCTCCTGGCGCACCAGTGCGGGGCTCGGCCGCTGGAGACGCTGGATCAGCTGCTCGACTGCGGCCTCGACGCGATCTACATCACGAGCCCCAACTGGACGCACCTGGAGGCCGTCACGCGGTCGCTTTCGGCAGGTCTTCACGTCTTCAGCGAGAAGCCGATGGCGATCTCGATGACCGACGCCAAGAAGGTGCTCGAGGCTGTCGAACGCTCGCCCAAGGTCTACCAGCTGGGGTTCAACCGCCGATTCGCGCCGGTCTACAAGTTCTGCCGCGAACGGGTCGAGGCGGGCTTCAAGCCGTACGTCGTCAATATCCGGATGAACGAGGGCGAGATGACCAACCGCCCCTGGATCACCGACCGCGCACGCACGGGCGGCTACTTGAACGAGAACACCATCCACTTCATGGACATGCTTCGCTGGCTCGTGGGAGATCCCACCGAGGTGTTCGCGCTCGGGGAGGCCAACTGCTACGCCGACCAGGTCGACTTCGTCATCGCCTTCAAGTTCGATGGCGGGCGTATGGCGAGCATCACGACCTCGGGCCACGCGAGCTGGTTCTACCCGTGGGAGCGGATGGAGATCGTGGGCGACCATGAGGCCCTAGTGACTGAAGAGGTCCTTCGAGTCATGCACTCGCCCGGGGTGGCGAAGCCAGCCGTCTGGTACGACTACTTCCAGGTCCCCAAGCCGGCCCAATGGGGCTACGAGGGAGGCGACCGTTCGTTCGTGAGCGCCGTGCTCGGCGAAGGGCCGTCTGCCTTTACCGCCTCGGAGGGCTACAAGGCGATGGCGCTGGTGGAAGCGTGCTACGAGAGCATCCGCACGGGCCAGAAAGTCGTCTTGCGGAAGGCGTGACGAGGGCGCCCGGCCCCCGTCCAAGTCTCGCTATCGCAGCGACGCGGCCTGGGCGTCCTCGTAGTCGCGCTGGGCGACCACGTAGCCCTTGAAGGCCTCTTGCGTGTCGTCGGCGAACTGGCCCTTGATGCGCTGGGCCCGGACGTACTTGTCGTAGGCGCGGTCCAGGGCGGACTTCAGATTCACCAGCTCTCGCGAGCTGGGGCGCCGCATTTTCCAGGTGCTCGAAGGCGCGCGCGGGCCCACGGTGGCCAGCGCCGAGCGCTCCATCGCGGTGTCGTAGATCGCCAGCGCCAGCGACGACCCTATCGACGAGAAGATCATCGACGTGAGCCACGCGAGAGGCGCGCCAACGGGGGTCGCCGAGATCCCTGCGAGCATGGCCCCGCCCAGGATCTTGCCGGCGAGCAGGGAGGAGGCCTGAAGCGCCCCTTGCTCCATGAACAGACGCGGGATGTCGCTGGCCTTCACGGCGCCGACGATGCTGAGCGACTTGCCCTTCCGGTGCTGCCCCAGAAGCGTCGTCGCCAGGTTCCAACCCAGCCATCCGCCGAGGAACCTGCCCATCGTCGGGCCGAGCGCCACGGTGAACACGGCGGTTCCCAGCGTGGAACCGAGCGAACCCGCCAGCGTCTCCCCGAGGTCGATGCCGGTCGACTTCTGGCCGCGCACCTTCTTGTAGAGCGCCGTCGCTGCATCCATCCCCAGCTTCGAGACAGCCGTGGTCGCGAACTGACCCAACAGCTCGCCGGCGATGCTGCCGACGCCGGCCGGCATGACGCTTCCAAGGATCGGCCCCAACAGCGGTCCGATGGCCGACTGCATCTTCTGGCCGAGCTGGATGGCGGCCATCGCTCCGGCCTGGCCGGCGAGACCTTCCGAGAAGTTCGTCTGGAAACGCTGCTGGACCTGGTCGATCGCCGTCGGTTTCGCAACCGGGTCTGCCGCAGCCAGGGGCGCGGAGACGGCCAGGACCGCCGCCAGAACGAAGGCGAGAGCCCGGAGCGCGATGTTATCTCGAATACGCGAAAGCATGACGGGAGGTCCCATGACTTCTACGCGGGCGCGGGCGCGAAGGTTTCCGGCAACCGGAAGGCCGTCAGTCGCCCAGCTCCAGCTTCGCCAGCACCAGCCGGGCTAGCTGGTCGAGGAAGGCGGGGTGGGTCTCCACGGTGCGCGGGCGGACATACCCCAGGCCGGCCTGGCGCGCCGTTTCCCGGGCGACGATGTCCAGGTCGTAGAGGACTTCCACGTGGTCGCAAAGGAAACCAATGGGGCTGACGATCACGTCCTTGGCGCCACGCTCCGCGGCGGAACGGATCGCGGCGCTCACGTCGGGCCCCAGCCACGGAACCCGGCCGCCGGCGGCGCTCTGGTAGGCCAGCGCGAACCCGGGCCGCTCCAGCCGCTCCGCGACCGCGGCGGCGGTGTCGGCGAACTGCTGGACGTAGGGGGCCTCGCTGGCTACCGACACTGGCACCGAGTGGGCCGTGAACACGAGCGCCGCCGACCGGAAGCGGTCCGGTCCCAGCTCTCGAAGGCAGTGCGAGCGGATGTTGTCCGCGACCGCCTCGACGAAACCATCCGAAAGATGAAACGGCTCCAAATAGTCGACCCGGAAGGCGCGCTCGCCCAGCTCCGCCATCCCCTCCGACACCGTGTCGATGTATTTGTCCCAGCTGGCCGAGCACTGGTGCACCGACAACACAATCCCGATCGCGCTGCGGAGATCCTGGGCGGCCATCGACCGCAATACGTCGCGCGCGTACGGCTCCCAGAAACGCATCCCAACCAGCACGCGGACGTCGGCCCCGCGCGCGCGAAGCCGCTCCTCCAGTCCCCGCGCCTTGGCGAAGGTGCGTTCGTTGTACGGGCTGATCCCGCCAAACTCCTCGTAATGCCGGGCGACCTCGAGGATGCGCTGGTCCATCCCGGGCCGGTTGCCGACGATGCGGCGCACGAACTCCTCCGAATGGCCGGGCTCCGTCGGGCCGCCGAAGCCGATCATCAGCACGCTGTCATAGGGCGTTCGCGAAGTCACGTCGTCCCTCCTGCCGTGGAGGCGTACGCCTCGGGCGGCGCCAGCGCCTGCTCCAGGTCCT
>JACQFU010000439.1 GCA_016199905.1 Candidatus Wallbacteria bacterium | reverse complement strand
TGCGCGTAGTCGGTGATGCCGATGCGGGCATGGTTGTCATCGAGGATCTCGACCCACTCGTGGTCCTTGGTGTACCGAAGCTGCTCGGGGAAATGGGATTTCATCGGATCGAACCTCCCTCTCTCTCGCTTGGGCTGGCTGCCTCACGTCGGAAAGGATTCTCGGAAAACTCCTTATAGACTTCCGGACGGTCTCATGTCCACTGGCACGTGTAGTGGGAATTCTGGCGTGAATGCAATCACCTTTTCCCGGATCGACCTCACCGCAGCCTCGTCCTCGCGGGCGGCGACGACCTCGGCCATCCAGGCCGCAATCCGGGACATGTGCTCTTCCTTCATTCCTCGGGTCGTCACGGCCGGCGTCCCCACGCGGATTCCGCTGGTCACGAACGGTTTCTTCGTGTCGAAGGGGATCATATTCTTGTTCACAGTGATGGCGGCCAGGTCAAGCGCTTTTTCTGCCTTGCTGCCGCTGACGCCCAGGCCCGATACGTCGAGCAGCCCCAGGTGCGTGTCGGTGCCGCCGCTCACAGGCCGGAAACCGCGCTTGGCGGCCTCGCTCACGAGTGCGCGGGCATTGGCCAGGACCTGAATCTGGTAGGCCTTGAAGTCGGCCGTGGCCGCCTCGGCGAGGGCAACGGCCTTGCCTGCGATCACGTGCATCAATGGCCCGCCCTGGTCTCCCGGGAACAGGGCCTTGTCGATCGCCTCGCGGAACTTCTCCCGGCACAAGATCATCCCGCCGCGAGGGCCGCGCAGCGTCTTGTGAGTCGTCGTGGTGACGACGTCGGCATCCTCGCACGGATTGGGATGCAAGCCCGCGACCACCAGCCCGGCAAAGTGCGCCATGTCGACCACGAACAGCGCCCCGATCGAGTCGGCGATCTCCCGAAACCGCTTGAAATCGAGGATCCGCGGGTAGGCCGACCAGCCTGCCAAGATCATCTTCGGCCTCTGCTCGTGAGCCAGGCGCTCCACTTCGGCGTAGTCGACCGTCTCGGTGTCGCGGCTGACGCCGTAGGGGACGATCTTGTAGCGCTTGCCCGAGAAGTTCACGGGACTGCCGTGCGTGAGGTGGCCGCCCATCGAGAGGTTCATCCCAAGCACGGTGTCGCCAGGCGACAGCAGCGCGTCGTACATCACGAGGTTGGCCTGCGAGCCCGAGTGGGGCTGCACGTTCGCATGCTCGGCCCCGAAGAGCTTCTTGGCTCGCTCGATGGCCAGCGACTCGACGCCGTCCACCACTTCGCAGCCGCCGTAGTAGCGCTTGCCGGGATAGCCCTCCGCGTATTTGTTGGTCAGCACGCTGCCCATCGCCTGCAGCACGGCGTGACTGACGATGTTCTCGCTGGCGATCAGCTCGATGTTCTCGACCTGCCGATTCTCCTCTCGCGCGATCAGGTCGGCGATGGCGGGATCGACCTCGGCCAGGCTGGGTCCCTGCATGGCGTTGCCTCGCAATTCCACGACGCCGTCACCGCGAAGCCCGCGCTCCGGACGGAGCGCCCCCCGGTGCTGGCGTCGAGCCCCGAAGGATAGGCGCCGCGCCCGCGGGAGTCAAGCGGCGCTGGCGAGACCCTCCGCTACTTGGCCGCGGGCCTCTTGTAGAACGGGGTCTTCACGACCTCCGCCTCGACCTGCTGCGAGCGGATGCGGACGGCGAATCGGGCGCCGGGATTGGCATACGAACTCTGGACGAAACCCAGCCCCAGGTTCTGCTCGAGAGTGGGGCTGAAGGTTCCGCTGGCAACCTGACCGATGGGCTTTCCGTCCGCGACAATTTCGTAGCCGTGCCGGGCCACGCCCCGGCCCGTCATCCGGAAGCCGACGAGACGGCGAGCGGGGCCCGTTTTCTTTTGCCCCAGGAGCGCCTCGCGCCCGATGAAATCCGCCTTGTCGAGCTTCACGGTCCAATCGAGCCCGGCTTCCAGGGGAGTGATTTGCTCGTCCAAGTCATTGCCGTAGAGCAGCAGCCGGGCCTCGAACCGAAGCGTGTCGCGGGCCCCCAGGCCGATGGGCCGCACGCGCGCATCCGACGCGAGCAGGTCCCACAGCAGTCCGGCTGCGGAGTTGTCGCAGTAGATTTCGAAACCGTCCTCGCCTGTATACCCCGTGCGGGAAAGCAGAACGTCCCGACCGGCTAGATTCGCGGGCCGCGAGCGAAAGTTTTTCAGCGCGGCCAGGGCCGGCACGTGGGGAGCCAGTACCTCCAGCGCCGCCGGTCCCTGCAAGGCCAGCAGCGAAGTTTCGAAGCTGCGATCCTCCACGACGGTCGCCGACCCCACGTGAGCCTTCACCCACGCCAGGTCCTTGTCGTGATTGGAGGCGTTCACGACCAGCAGCCATCGGTCGGGCTCCAGACGGTAGGCGACCAGATCGTCGACCACGCCGCCCTTCTCGTTGCACATGGGCGAGTAGACGCATTGCCCGGGCGCAGCCTTCTCGACGTCGTTGGTGACCAGACGCTGCAGGTCGGCCGTGGCAGACGGCCCGGAGAGATAGAGCTCGCCCATGTGACTGAGATCGAAGATGCCGCAAGCCGTGCGCACGTGGCGATGTTCTTCGAGGATGCCCGAGTACTGCACCGGCATCGACCAACCGGCGAACTCCACCATCCGGGCACCGGCCTTGGAGTGGCGATCGTGGAGCGCTGTCCTGTGCAATTCGGGCTTCATCGAGAGCTGGGCGAAACACCGTCAGTATAGTCTCGCGGACAGCCCGGAGCCCAGCAAAATCCGGCACGCGGGACCGCGGCTCCCGGGTCAGCTGCGCCGGCGGCTGCGGAGCGGCCTGCGCCCGTTCGGCACTGGCCGAACCGGCGATTCGCCAAGAATCAGGCGGCCGTCCTCGAAGAGCGCCCGCGCCACACGAACGACCAGATCGTGATCCTCTCGAGAGCGGCCGCGCATCAACTCGCGCAACTCCTGGATCTCGTCGGCTTCGCAGCCTTCCAGTCCAGTGAGAACGAAGAGTTCGCCGACCCCGACCTGCAGAGCGACGGCTATGGCGCCCAGCGTCGTGAGGCTGGGTTCGCGCTCTCCGCGCTCCAGGTGGCCCACGTAGCTGGGCGTGGTGCCCACGAGGTGCGCCAAGCCGGCCTGCGTCAGCCCCCTGCGAGTCCGATGCAGAGCCAGACTTCGAGCGAATCTCTTCGAAATGTCCACGTGCGGAGAACTCCTCTCGCGTCCAACAGCATACGCCGGTTCGACGTCGCGAACAACTCTCCGTAGAAAACTCCGACAAGGCTTTTCGTTGTCAGGTTCCCCGGCGGGGGACCTGCGCCCGGGCGAGTTCCGATCCCAGCTCGTCCTGCAGTCTCACGGCGCCCGAAGCGTCCACGTCGAAGCGGCCTCGCCGGGGCGGGCTGCGTCGCGAGTCCTGCCAGGTTCCGCTGCCGGATCGATCCTCCTGAACGGTCCACTCCACCTGCACCATCTCCTTGCCCTGGGCGTCGGAGATGCGGCTCTTGGCCCTGGCTTGCCGCGGCCCGGCAGAGGGCGCGTCGAACACGACCTCGTGGCTCTCCCGTGCGCCGCTGGCAAGATGGGCCTCGCCCGTCACGCGCGTCCGGCCCCCAATCACGGTCTCCACTCGATCCGTCCCGCCGCCCGAGCCGGCAAGTGTACCCGTGAGCTGAACTGTGTCGCCTTGCACGCTGACACGGATCCGGCTCTTGCGCCCGTCACGGTGCGTGATCTCCACGGACGCGGCGCCGGAAACCGGCCTGTCTTGCCCGCCAAACGATAGCGCTTCGCCCTGCTGCACGTCACAGACGACAGCCTGGATGTTGTCGCGTGTGTAGGGCTGCGAGGTGCTGGTGAAGGCTGCCTCCAGGTGGCCCCAGAGCGCGCCGGCGGTGGGGCCGTTGTTCGAGTCCTTGCCTGGAATGCCCAGATCGCGGACCTGCGCCCGAAGCGAGACGGAATCGATCTCGCCGGCGATGTTGTGGGCAGAGGCTGTCACCGCGAGCGTCCGCCCGCGGAACACGTTGCTCGGTTCCTCCAACGCCTCGATGCGGGCTGCCACGCCGGTGACCGACACCCTGAAGTCGGCGCGATCGATGCTACCGCCCAAAGAAACGGCCTGGGCAAACGTCAGAGGGAAAACCGGCCCACTGTCGTTGGGACCCGGGTTCGCCGGCGGAGTGACCGTGCCGGTGACGCCCGAGAGAGTGAGATCGATGGCCATCGAGCCCCCGTCGCTCTCCACGGAGCCCTCGACTCGAATCGGATCGGAGATCTCGATCCGCGTGGGATTGCCCTGCAAATCGGAGGTCAGGATCGCGCCGTGGAAATTCAGAACCGAAGCGCCTTCCTGATAGCGGAAGCCGCCCGGCGTGAGCGTGAAAACCGGATGAGACTGCGGTTCGCCTCCGGAGCCCGGAGCGCTGCCGCCCGAGTTGTCGGGCGGCGAGGGGTTGCCTCCAGGCGAGGGCGGCACCTGCGTAGGCGTCGAGTTCCCGGGATCGACTGGAAAGGCCGGCTGCACGACGACGCCTCCAGTAGCCGTTCCCGAGCCGCTCGGGGGTTGGCCCGTCGTGGGATCGACCGGAAGCGGCGGCTTGGTCGAGTTCGGGGGGCCGGAGCTCTCGACCTGGGAGGAAGTGCGCTGGGCCGACTTGCTCATGCGAAGCAGGCCTGCCGGTATGCGCGGGATGCGAACACGAACGCGCCGCGCCGTGGGAGTCGCTTTTGCCGGGGAACTGGAAGAGGAGCTGCCGGCCGCAAGGCCCGAGAGCGACGCTACCGTTCCCGTGTTGCCGCCCTCGATGCTCGCAAGGACGGCTGTGGCGACCATCTCGGCCAGGCGGGCGTCCGTCGCCGTGCCCGAAGCCGAAGCGCTGCCTCCGGTCACCGGGGCGAGCGTGAGCGAGGCCGGAGCCAGGTTCGAGTTGTTGGCCGCCGCAGCCGGCAACGCTCCCACCGGGTCTTCATCGCCGCCGCATCCCGCTGCCAGCGCCGCCGCCAAAATCAGCCCTGCATAAGCCAATCCCCTGCTCTGCATCTCGTCCTCCCGGATCGTTCTTACAAAAAGAGTGAAAAACGTCGCCAAGATGTTATGACGCGGTGGGCACGCGCGTCAAGGACAAGAGTCGCGGCAAGAGCGCGGAGAATCGGACCTCCGGTTGGTCGCCCCGCCGCCTTACTACCTTTTTCGGAATACAACCGATGCGCGATAGAGCCCCGGCTCCACCAGAGCGCCGCCGGCGGCCACCGTCGCCACCTTCGACGCTAGCTGCTTGGCGGCGGCCACTTGGGGATGGGTGTCGGCCGCCAGCGGCTTCGGTTGTTTCTCGCTGCCGTGGACCGAACACTCCGCCTCCCCGCCCTTCACCTGGTACTGTCCCGCGGCCGGACAGATCGCCTGCGAGACGGAGAGCTTGCCGCTCTTCAGGGGCGCCATGTTCTTGAAACAGGCATCCTGAAGCTGCTTCTGCAAAAGGGGAGGCTCGCCCGCGCCCATCTCGGCCAGCCGCTCGAGCACGTCGGTAGACAGGAAACCCGCGAACTGGAGCCGGTCGCTCTTCATCACGCTATACAGCCCCGCGAAGCCGGGACTGTCCTTGAGTTTCTGCGGCGCGTCCAGCAGGCCCTCGACCACCTGCTGTCCGGTGGCCAGGATGAGGAAGCCGTCGGCCACGGCCCATGCCGGAGTGACCTGGGGCTTGCCCGGCTGTACGGCCACGTACAGCTTCTGGTCGCCGACGGCCTTCTCCTCGAAGGCGAGCTTGCCCTTGAAATTCGCCGCCACTCGATTCATCGCCTTCTTGCAGGCCTCCGGGTCGTCGGCGGCAATCATGACCGCCAGCTGAGGGAACTTCACGTCCCAGAGGACCGTGGCGGCGATCTCTCGGCCCAGCCAGGGCGCCACGTCCATCTCGTAGTTGAGCCCCAACATCATCGCCGCGCTCACCTTCATCTGTCTGGAGGACTCTGCGGCCTCCACGGCGGCTGCGTCGCCCTTCGGCACGGCGTCGCCCTTGGGGAGCGCGGCAGCTACGAACACCGGATTGTTCACAGGAGGCAACCCGGGCGAGGCGAGCGGCTTGTCGGAGGCGCCGGCTGCCAGCATCGGAAACGCGGTCCCGGCCGGGTCGAAGCCGAGGTGAAAGTCGAGGTGGGACTGGCTGTCTCGGTAGACGAGCTGCGCCCAGAGGGTGTTCAAGTTGGAGAGCGTGTCGAGCACGCGCTGCTGGGGATGGGCGTTGGCAGCCATCGCGGCGGCCATCGCGGCGGGATCGACCCCGGCGGGGGCCGGCGGCGCGGGTGGCGGCGCGGGTTGCTCGGCCTTCAGGTTCTCGGCCATCCTGGCGGGGTTCAGCACCAGCAGAGCCACGGCGTCGGGGTCGAGCCGGCCGGCGGCCTGCAAGTAGCCCGGCGCGGTGGCGACGGTACCGGCGCCCTTGGCGGCGCGCCCCAGGGCTGCCTCGACCCGCGCGGGGTCGGACCCGGCGACGAACACCTTCGGCCCAATCCACCAGGACAGCGCTGCGGGCCGCGCCTTCTGGCAGATCGTCGTGAGCTTGCCGCCAGCCAGCTCCTTGCGCACGACCTCCCCCGACTTCGATGCCTGCTGTTCGAAGGCTTCGACGAAGGCCTTCACCTTGGCCGTCGCAGGCGCCACCAGAGTCATTTCAGGTTCAGAGTCCTTTTGCTCCGGCTCGTGCTCGACTCCGAAGGCGAAGCCTTCCTCGAAGAGCTCGATGAAGCTCACTTGCACCAGCTTGCGGTCGAGCAGCAAGTCGTTGATCTCTTGCAACCAGTCCGCAAACTTGACGCCGCGCGTCTGCCCGGCGATGCGAGCCCTGAAGTCGCGGATCGCCTTGGGGTCGGCCGCGCCGCCGAACGTCGGACTGTAGAAGCCCAGGTTCTTCACGGCCCCGTAGGCGAGCACGCCGGCGGCGAAGTGCGGTGCCCATTCGCGATCGAATCGCTCGGCGCTCGCAGTCGCCGCGGGCCCGGCCGCCGGGGCTGCCGTCGCCGCCGGCTGCGGGACCTCGGGGGCCGCCTGCTGGGGCGCCGGCGCGGGCGGTGCCGCAGCCGTTCGGGGCTGGGCCGTATCGCCCCCGCAACCGGTTGCCCCGAACAACGCCGCCAGGCACGCCACGAGCATATAGGAGTGAATTCCTCTTTCGACTGACATCATTGCTCTCCCGCGCATCAGGCTTCGCTCCTCGTTTCTTTCGCCCCGCATCCTATCATCCGCTGGCCCGCTACGCGGGCAAGCCGTCCGGTCTCGAGCCCGCTTCCGCGGCCGGCTTCGAGCCGGTCCGCGCGGTCAACAGCTCGATCACGGCCCTGAGGCTCTCGTTGCGAACCACGAACAGGATCTCTCCGCCCGCGTGCATCACCGTGTCGCCGCGGGCGGGCGTGACCTGGTCGGCGGGATCGATCACGGCGATGACCGTGCAACTCTTCGGGAAGCCCTTGGAGCGGTCCAGCGCCGCCAGCGTCATCCCGCCCACGGCCGCGTCTTCGGGCAGGCTGACGCGAAAGACCGACATCTCGCCGTGCTTTCCGATCGGGATGGCGTCCCGGATCTCCGGCAACTGGATCTGGATGTAGATCTGCGAGAGCACGATATCGACGGTGTCGACGATCAGCGTGGCGCCGGCAAGCCGGTAGGGTTGCTCGAACTGATCGTCGCGCATGCGTACCGCGATTCGGGGCACGCCGTGGTGACGCGCGAGCAACGCAAAGGCCAGGTTGTCCGCGTCGTTTCGCATCATCCCCACGGCGACGTCGGCCTTGTGGATGCCCGCCTCGCGCAGGCTCTCGAAACTCGTGGCGCTGCCCTCGACCGTGACCGCGCCCACCCGCTGCGCGATCTGCTCGCAGATGCGCGCGTCCTGGTCGACCACCACCACCGAGTGCTGGTCCACCAGGCGCGCCGCCAGTTGCGTTCCCATCATGCCCCCGCCGCCGATCACGATGTACATGCCTTCATCCTTCGGCGCGCGCCAGCGCCTCGTCGATCTCCGTCAGCAGCGCCAAGCCCGCCTCTTCCGAGAGCAGCCGGTCGCGGATCGCGTTGGTGATGAGGGAGCGCTCCAGCCGCAGCATCTGCGCCGCCACGGCCTGGTACTCCCGGTCCTCCAGCTCCCGGTTGGTCTCGTAGAGCTGCTTGAGCTGCCGCTCCGTGCGCGACGCTTTCACTTGATAGCGCGAGCGCAGGTGGGTGTAGACCTCGCGCGAGATCAGCCCCTGCCCGTGCAGCCGCTTCAGTTCCTCCTGCGCCCCTCGCGCCGCCACCATCCGGCCGTAGCAGGTGTCGAACTCCACCATGTAGCCGGGAGTCTCGGCCAGCTTCAGCCCGCCAACCAGCCACCGCAGGGTCACGCCCTGCAAGATGAGCGATAGGAGCACCACTCCGAAAGTCACCGTCACCACGATCTCGCGGCCCGGCACCTCGTGGGGCAGGGCCAGCGCCAGCGCCACCGACAGCGACCCGTAGAAGTCTCCCCAGACCAGCACGGGCATCCAGGAAAGAGGCACCTTCGGCTCGCCCGCGATGCGCGCTACCAGCGGACAAAGCGCCACGGCCAGGCCGCGGCCGGCGTGCAGCGCCAGGAACGCCAGCGCCACAGGGCCCGCCACTACTGCCACGCGCTCCAACGGCACCTCCAGCCCGCAGATGAGGAAAAGCAACGAGATGACGACGAACGCGCTGTAGCTCCAGAACCCCATCAAGGTCAGCTGCGTCGTCGGCGAGATCGTGTGCCTCAGCCCGTAGTTGCCGACCACGAGTCCGGCCGCGACCACGGCGATGCTGCCGGAGAGATGGATCTGCTCGGCCACTACATAGCTTCCATAGGCCAGGATCGACGTCAGGAGCACCTCCACGAGATGGTCCTTGACGGCGTTCATCATGCGCGCCACCCCATAGCCCAGGGCGGCGCCGAACAGCGCCCCACCCAGGGCTAGCCAGGCGAAGCGCGCCACCAGCACGGCCGGGTCTACGTTCTCCGCCGGGCGCAGCGCGACCCCCAGGATCGTGCTGACGAGCAGCAACGCCGTGCCGCTGATGAAAAGGCTCTCGCCCTCGATGAGCGCCGCCAGCCTCGCCGGCACGCGCAGCTCCCTGAGGATCGACACCACCGCCACCGTGTCGGCCGGCGCCGCCACGGCTGCGAAGAGCAGCGCCACGCTCCAGGGGAGCGAGAGCAGGTAGTGCGCCAGGGCCCCCGCCACCAGCACCGTCAGCGGAACGCCCGCGACGACCAGGAAGCCGAGCGTTCGCCAGATTCCCAGAAGCGGCGTCACGTCGGTCGTTACTGCAGCCTGGAAAAGTAAGGTCGGCAGGAAGACGTAGCTGACGATCGACGGCTCCAGCCCGATCCCCGGCACCAGGTGCAGGCGGCCAGCGACCAATCCGCAGATCAGCAGGGCCGTGCTGTACGGCACCTTGACGCGCCGAACCCCGATGGCTACTAGAGCCGCCAAGGACAGCAGGATCAGGACACTCTGGACCGTCTGATGCACGCTGGCAGTTTACAAGGGGCCCGTCGCGCAAGGAGAGGAAGGGAAGACGATGGGACGATTCGAATTCGCCACTCCCCCCCCAAACGCACGAAGGCCGGAAGCGGCTCGCGCCACTCCCGGCCTTTTCTTGAGTCTTCTATCTTCTCAGTCCTGGAAGTCCGACTCGCTGGGGGTGATGGTCTCCTGGCGGCCCTTCTGCTTGACGTCTTCCTTGACCGCAGGCTTGGCGGCGGGAGCGGCGGCCGCGGTGGGCTGGCGAGACTTCTCGGTCTTTTCCTTGTCCTGCAGCGTCACGGCGGCGGGAGCGCGCTCGGGGGCCTCGAGGCTGACGCGTCGCGGTTTGCGCTTGGCGGGCACCTCGGCTTTCGGGGCCGTTTCGGTCTTTGCAGCGGCGGCAGGCTCGGGGACGGCCACACTCTTGGTGCGGACGGACGGTGCGAAGTCGGGGCGGTCGAGCTCGTAGCTCATGGCGCTGGCCTCGGTGATCTTGGCGCCGCTGGCGGAGGCCAGGCCGAAGCTCGAAGCCTTGGTCAGGCGCAGGTTCGGATAGCCCTTCAGCACGTCGGCCTCGACGGTGGCGCGAACCTCCGCCAGCTTCTCTTTGGCGTTGGCCTCAGTGAGAGCCGGAACGGTGGCCAGCACGATCGCTTTCACGGTGGTGAGGCTCTCCATACGCGCCGTGAGGGCCTGCACGTCGTAGCCCTTGCCCTTCAGTTTGGCGGTGATCTCCTGAGAGAGGCGATCCTCGAGCTCGCGGTTCTCCTCCACGAAGAGCGTGGCGCCGCGGGGCGGCTCGGCCAGGCCGCTCTCCTTGGAGGCCGTGGCGGACAGCTGCGGCAGACGGGTCTTGGCTCGGCGCGCCGGCGCAGCCGAGTCGTCGTCGGTGACGGCGATCGCCACCTGCCTGGACTTCACAGTCCGGATGGAGCGCGTGGGCGCCTTCTCCTCGACGAGCTCTTCGCCTACAGGCTTGTCCTCGTTGATGCGAACCCCGATGACGTCGGGGAAGATCTTCCTGATCTCCCCGAGCATCGTGTTGCTGAAGTGCATGTCCTGCGCCTGCTCCATCACGGGCTTGAGTTTGATCTCGCCCTTCTTGGAGGGATTCCACTGCAAGGACGGGGCGTTGGCGGAGGTGAGACCGATCTCCGGCGAAGCCATGGCCACGCCGAGAGTCATCAAGGTCGCGGGAACGATGGCGGCTAGTTTTCTGCAAACGGACATATAGAGGGCCTCCCTTGGGTGGACCCGCTCCGTGGCGGAGTGTCTCCCCCGCCACTACAGCGAGGTATCGACAGCTCTCGGAGACGATTCGAGTTTTCAGGGCCTCGAGAGTCGTCCCAGGAGCGCCTCGAAGGCCGGGCCGGATGCCCCGCGATCCCGCGCCAGGCGCGCATTCTTGCGAGCCTCGACCCGCTC